>NZ_WOVC01000105.1:0-1088 GCF_011378635.1 Methylosinus sp. RM1 | reverse complement strand
CTCAAGCATCCCCTCATTTTCTCACCCCACGGCGAGCACGGCGGCCGTGACCTTGTTTTCTGAGAGCGCAGCCTGGAAGCGCTCCATGAGCGCGGTCAAGTCTTTTTCCGGCATGTTGGGAATCGCGTCGTAATACAGGCAACCCTGGCGAAACAAGGAATGCACGCGGCGCTTGACGGTGTTGCTTTTGAGCATCCGGTCCATGCCGAGCGCTTCGCCGGCGCCGCCGAGGAGCGTCAGCAGCAGGACGGCGATGGCGCTCAGCAGCAGCAGCCGGTCGCGCCGATAAGGATCGCCGAGGCGTGTCGAGCTCAGGCCCATGCCGAACCGAAGATCCTTCGTATCCCGGAACTCCGGCTCTATGCTCCAACGCCGAGAATAAAGGTCGATGATGGCGCGCGGCGTCGCCGTTGCGTCGCTCGCCGCCAGATGCCAAGCGTCCTTCATGCCCTTGGCGTGGACGCAGACGACCGCGCCGATCTTCTGCCGCTCTTTCGAGACCTCGGCGTTCGCGAGCTTGCGCGCCCGCCCGCCGACGCCGACCCAGTCCGCTGCGCGGCGCGTCTCGCCATCGGCCGCGCTCACGAAAGTGTCGCCACGAAAACGAATGACATAGCCGAAGCCCATCTCCTCGAGAAAGCGGAACAGCTTCACGTCGCCGAAGCCGCGGTCGGCCAGGATCGTCACCTTCGTTCCTTCGGGCAGCGCCTCTTTGAGCCGAACGAGGCAAGCGTCCTCGATCTCGTTGCGCTTGCCCGACAGTTCGGCTTTGAACACGGAGAACCACAGCAAGGGCTGCGCGCGCCCGTGCCTTGTGACGAGGTTGAGCGCCAGCGTCGATTGATCGTCGGCGTCGAACTCGGTCCAGTCCATGGCGACGACGAGATCGCGGCTCGCGCCGATGGTCTCCGCGATCCAGAGCGGGAGCAGCTCCCACACCTCTATGCCCTGATTGCTCGAGAGACGGTCGACCTGCTTGATGGCGTGCTTGGCCGATTTTCCGCGCGCCTGCGCGAGCGCCTGACCGATGACGGCCACCGCGAGCGACGCGCTCGTCATCACGCCAAGCACAGCGAGCGACAAGGAGC
>NZ_WOVC01000013.1:0-109260 GCF_011378635.1 Methylosinus sp. RM1 | reverse complement strand
CGCGGTCTTGCGTGAACAACGGATGCATCCGACGTTTCACATCACGCAGCGACGACGCCCACAACTCCAGCGTCGTCTCGATCGAAGCTCCCGCCATCCCATGACCCCCGAGACGAATCATGGTGGCTCAGTGAGTCAGAAACCGTTAAAATACGCAACTGTAATGCTAGCGCTTTTCCACCTACTACCCGGCATCATACGAATCGGCGGCGAATCTTCACATTCGCCGCCGAGAATTTGAATGCCCCAAGCCGCTCACAAAGGCGCATCCGGCACGCCATGCACATGGACGTCGCGGCCAGAGTGCTTGTTGAGAATGTCGACGGCGCTTTTCTCATGCGCCGCGTCGCGCGTGCGCACCCATAGCAATATGCCGCCGCGATCCAGCTGCTCTTGCAGATATTGCGCGTGATTCTCGCCGATCAGCCTGGCGAAGAGCGCGCCGACCAGACCGCCGCCGCCGCCGGCGATGGCCGCCGCCGCGAGCGCGGCCGCCATGGTTCCGCCGCTCGCGAAGATCAGCCCCGCCGCGCCGATCGCGCCTATATAGCCGAGGCCGCCGACCAGCGCGCCTTGCGCCTCGCCGATCGACTCGGGCGAGATATAGGCGCCGCGCGGAACATCGGGGTCGTCTGCGACATCCTCGGCTTTCTCATATGCGTGACCGAGCTTTTGCTGCACCGTCAACTCGCCGGCCATCAGGCTGATGTCGGCGCGATCGAAGCCGGAGGTCTGCAATTCGTCGACCGCCTCTTGCAGCGCATCGGCCGCGTCGAACACGCCGACAGCTTCGCGAACTCCATTGGTCTCGTCGCCGGACGCCATGCGATCGTCTCCTTCGAATGTCAGATCGAGCGATACATATAGTCGCGCGTGAGCGGCGCCGCGTCGATGCGCTTGGCCAGCTGAATGTGGAAGTCGACGAGGCCGGAATGTCGAAATCCCGCTTCGCAGCTCGCGAGATAGAAATCCCACATTCGGCAGAAGCGATCGTCGTATATTTCGGCGACGCGCGACCAATTGTTCTTGAATCGCCGCCGCCACATTCTCAACGTCTCGGCATAGTGGAGACGGAGAATTTCAATGTCGGTCGCAAAGAGCCCGGCGCGCTCGATCGCCGACGCGATCTCCGAGAGAGCGGGCACATGGCCGCCGGGGAAGATATATTTTTCGATCCATGGGCTGCCGGCGCCGGGCCCCGCGGCGCTGCCGGTCGTGTCCATCAAGGCGACGCCGTCGTCAACCAGAAGATCGCGCAACTTGCCGAAAAATTCGCAATAGCGGCCGTATCCCACATGCTCGAACATGCCGACCGATATGATACGATCATAGCAGGCCGTCTCCTCGCGATAATCGCGCAGGACGAAGCGAACGCGATTGTCGAGCCCCGTCTCCCGCGCGCGCCGTCGCGCATGGTCGCATTGCGCCTGCGACAAGGTGAGGCCCGTCACCTCGACATCGGCGACGCGCGCGAGATAGAGCGCGAGGCCGCCCCAGCCGCATCCGATGTCGAGCACGCGCTGTCCGCGCCGCAGCATCAGCTTGGCGGCGATATGCGCGAGCTTTTGCTCCTGCGCCCGCTCGAGCGTATCCTCCTGCGTGAGATAATAGGCGCAGGAATATTGACGCTCGGAATCGAGAAACAGCGAATAGAGCTCGTCCGAGAGATCGTAATGCGAGCGGATTTCATCCGGCGCCGCGCTCAGCGAATTGCTGCGCCCGAGGCGCTTTTGCAGGCGCCGCGCCATGGCGCCGGCGCGCCACAGCCAATGGCCATAGCCGCGGCCGAAATTGGCGAAGCACAGATCGAAAAAATCATAGACGTCGCCGCTGGCGACGGTGAAAGAGCCGTCCATATAGGCTTCGCCCAGCGCGATATCGGGCGCCAGCATCAGCTTTTGCGCGAGATTGCGATCCTTTATCTCGATCGTCACCTCCGGCGCGCCGCGCCCGAAACGGCGCACGCCGGCGTCCGGCCCGACGAGCGTCAGCGAACCCGCAGCGATATGTCTCGTCAAGAGTCGATCGAGCGAAAACAATGCCGTCATTCGTGACGCTCGGCTGTGCCTCGGTGAATGGCCGAGCTGTCAAATATCGCCACGCGCCGCGGCTTCAATAAGCGGCGCCGCAATGAGGCTCGGCGCCGCCTCGACCGTGCGCAGACAGACGCCGCCGAAAATAGCGGCAGCTGCGCCGGCGAAAGAGGCTATCGGCCCTGTGCGTTCGCGCACATCTTCCCCGAAGGGCTCGGGCCATTCTCGGCGGGCGGTCAATTCCACCCTCCTCCCGACTCTTCTGCGCCGCCCCGCGAGGGGCGGCTTTTTTCGCCGCCCGGAGCGCGTCGGAGAGCGTCGCTCCGTTTCTTGCATGAGCCGTCCGACGCCAGAGGCGCCGGCGGAAAACGCTCCAGAGGAGATCACATTGCCCGACGAACCGACATTCACCAGAGAACGCCCGAAGACGGTCGGCGAGTTGATCGAAGCCTTGCAGAAGCTGCCGCCAGCGGCGCGCGTCATGGTCCATGGCGAGGACGACAGTCTCTATGATTGCGGCTCGCCGCTGATCGAACTGGTGATGCTCAATCGATATCCCGACAGCAAGGACCATCTCGGCCCGCATCGATTGTCGAGCGGCATGGACGCCGACAAGGCCGTCGGCGTCGTGATCATCAAGGATGCGATCCGGGAGTATTGACGGCGACGAAGCGGGCGAATCGCGGCTCCTCGCCGAAACGCGCCCTCCCCCGCCTCTCGAACGATGATTGCCGCGTCAATAGGCGCGAGAATCGTGGAGCACCATCTTCAGCGTTCGAAATATGATGCCGATGTCCAGCATCAGCGTCCAATTGTCGATATAATAGAGGTCGCAATCCACCCGGTTGCGAAGCTTGTCGAGCGTGTCCAGCTCGCCACGAAATCCCTCGACTTGCGCCCAGCCGGTCATGCCCGGCTTCACCCTGTGGCGCACCGCATAATAGTCGACGAGCTCCTCGAGATTGCGCCCGTCTGTCTTGGTCGACAACGCATGAGGCCGCGGGCCGACGATCGACATATCCCCCACGATCACATTCAATAGCTGCGGCAATTCGTCGATGCTCGAGCGGCGAATCAGACGACCGACGCGCGTGACCCGCGGATCGTCGCGGCTCGTCTGAACGGCGGCGTGCGGGTCTGTCTGCTCCACGAACATGGAACGGAACTTCCACAGTTGGAAAATGCGGCCATTGAATCCGACGCGCTTTTGACGAAAAAAGACAGGGCCCGGAGAGTCGAGCTTGATCGCGAGGGCTGTCGCGGCCATCAAGGGCGCGAGCGCGACGAGGGCGCAACTGGCGATAGCAATGTCTTCGAGCCGCTTGAACCACAAGCTCCAGCCGTGGATCGGCTCCTCCATGCCGCAAAAGGAGATGCGGTCGCCGAATTTCGCGACGCCGCACATATCCGCGAGAACGCGCCGATCGGCCGGCAGAACGAACACGCGGGTCGACAAATGTCGCAGCAGATCGAGATTGCGGAGAACGAGCGGGATCTTGTCCCATGGCGCCGCGAGATAGACGTGATCGATCTCGTCCTGGACGATGCGATCCGACAAATCCGCGAGCTCGGCGAGATCGTTATATTTGGCGTAGCCGACGACGACCTCCTCGTTGCGGGTCTCGCCCTCGATCTCTCGCGGATGCAGCGGCGCGCAGAACACGCCGACCGACAAGGCGCGATGGACGAAGGCGCTCTCCGAGAGCGCCCGCCGAATGCGCTTCAGGACCAGAGCGCGCGCGACGATGGCGAGCGATGCGCTGGCCATGGCCCAGGAAAAGAACCAGAGGCGAGAATAGCTCTCCGCCGACTTGGTCGCCGCGGCGACGCAGATCATCATGGCGAAGGTGGACAGAAAGGAAAGAGCCGCGCGCCTCAGCACATGGCGGCGGTCCAATATGGTGGGCGTCCGATACAGCTCGAAAATATGCGCGAGACCGAATTGCAGAACCGCGGCGAAGAAAATCGCCCAGATTTGCCCGTCATGCGGCGGCTGGCCCGAAAATCGCGGCGAGCTGAAAAGATCGGCGCATAGGAAACCGGCGAAGAGGAGAGCGATCATATCGAAGGCCGCAAATCCAGCGGCGAAATTATACAGAGAAATACGCTTCGACTTCAGCGTTGGCCTATGGGACCACGCGATCTCCCGCGAGTCGCTGTAATCCAACCACATACGCATCGACCCCGAAAATACACGCAAGTAATATACCTTAATTTTCCGCTAACGCAATCCTCGAGCGGGAGCCGATTTTTCAGGAGACCTGAGCGTATTCGCCTATATCGTTCGAAATAAAACTGCTGGACGGCGCGCTTCGCGCCGCGCCCCGCATGACGGGCGCGGGCCGAGCCGCCCGCCTCCCGACGCCGGAGCTCGACGGGCGTCGACTGGTTGCGGGGCCTTGCTCGTTGGGATAGTGCATCCGGGAACACGCGTTTTGCAAGAAGAAGAGAGCCGCCCAATGCCGCCGTTCCGCTCCCGCACCACCACCCATGGACGCAATATGGCGGGCGCGCGCGGCCTGTGGCGCGCCACGGGCATGAAGGACGATGATTTCGGCAAGCCGATCATCGCCGTCGCCAATTCCTTCACCCAATTCGTGCCCGGCCATGTGCATCTGAAAGATCTGGGCCAGCTCGTCGCGCGCGAGATCGAGAAGGCCGGCGGCGTCGCCAAGGAGTTCGACACGATCGCCGTCGATGACGGCATCGCCATGGGCCATGACGGAATGCTCTATTCCCTGCCCTCGCGCGAGATCATCGCCGATAGCGTCGAATATATGTGCAACGCCCATTGCGCCGACGCTCTCGTCTGCATCTCCAATTGCGACAAGATCACCCCAGGCATGTTGATGGCCGCGCTGCGGCTGAACATTCCCACCATCTTCGTTTCCGGCGGGCCGATGGAGGCCGGCAAGGTCACGCTGCATGGCGAGACTCACGCCCTCGATCTCGTCGACGCCATGGTCGCCGCCGGCGACGACAAGGTCAGCGACGCCGACGTCGCGGTCATCGAGCGTTCCGCTTGCCCCACCTGCGGCTCCTGCTCCGGCATGTTCACCGCCAATTCGATGAACTGCCTCGCCGAGGCGCTCGGCCTCGCCCTGCCCGGCAATGGCACTGTGCTGGCGACGCACGCCGATCGCGAGCGCCTCTTCGTCGAGGCCGGCCATCTCATCGTCGATCTCGCCCGCCGCTGGTACGAACAGGATGACGCCAGCGTGCTGCCGCGCTCCATCGCGAAATTCGAGGCTTTCGAGAACGCGATGACGCTCGACATCGCCATGGGCGGCTCCACCAATACGGTGCTGCATATTCTCGCCGCCGCCTATGAGGCGGAAGTTCCCTTTACGATGGCCGATATCGATCGCCTGTCGCGGCGCGTGCCGGTTCTGTGCAAGGTCGCGCCCAGCGTGCCGGACATTCACCTCGAGGATGTGCATCGCGCCGGCGGCATCTACGCCATTCTCGGCGAGCTCGCGCGCGCCGGCCTGCTGCATACGGAGCTCCCCACCGTCCATTCCGCCACGCTCGGCGAGGCGCTGTCGCGCTGGGACGTGCGCGTCTCCAATAGCGAGAGCGTCGCGACTTTCTTCCGCGCCGCGCCGGGCGGCGTGCCGACGCAAGTGGCCTTCAGCCAGAGCCGCCGCTTCGACGCGCTCGATCTCGACCGCGAGAAGGGCGCCGTGCGCGACGCGGACCACGCTTTCTCCAAGGATGGCGGTCTCGCGGTTCTCACCGGCAATCTGGCGCTCGACGGCTGCATCGTGAAGACGGCGGGCGTCGACGATTCCATTCTGAAATTCGCCGGCCCGGCGCGCGTCTTCGAGAGCCAGGACGCCGCGGTCGATGCGATCTTGAACGGAAAGATCGTCGCCGGCGATGTGGTGGTGATCCGCTATGAAGGCCCGCGCGGCGGCCCCGGAATGCAGGAGATGCTCTATCCGACGAGCTATCTGAAATCGAAAGGCCTCGGCAAAGCCTGTGCGCTCATCACCGACGGGCGTTTTTCGGGCGGCACATCGGGCCTCTCCATCGGCCATGTCTCGCCGGAGGCGGCCGAGGGCGGGCTCATCGGCCTGGTACGCGAGGGCGATTCGATAGAGATCGACATTCCGGCGCGCTCCATCCGCCTCGCCGTTTCCGATGACGAGCTGGCGAAGCGCCGCGCGGCGGAAGAAGCGCGCGGCAAGGACGCCTGGAAGCCGGCGAAACGCGCGCGCAAAGTCTCGAAGGCGCTGCGCGCCTATGCGGCCATGACCACCAGCGCCGCGCGCGGCGCCGTGCGCGAGGTTCCAGAAGGCTGAGACACGAGGGAGGACGGCATGGCGCTGACATTGGCGCTCGTCGCGGCGGTCAGGGGCGGCAGCCGCGTGAAGCCCATGTTGAAGGCATAGGCGCAATGACGACCGGCGCCGCGCGAGGCGCTGCGCCGGAGATTTGATCCGCCTCTCGCGTCGTCGCGCGGAGCCGCGCCTCGCTCTCCCCTCTCGTCCGGCTCAGGGACCGCAGCCGCAAATGCGCTGCGCGCCGGGCGCCGACGAGGCGGCCGTCGTGTCGGGCTTCAAGAGCCACCAGCTCTTGGGGGCATAGCGGTGGCAACCGAGCCCCTCCTGGGGATTTATGCGCGTGCCGGCCTCCGCTTTCGGCAGCTGGAGCGCCGCCAGCACGCTGTCGCATCTTCCGACATCCCCTCCCTGCCCGGGCGTGCCGAGATAGGGCGATGTCACGCGATCGGAGGCGATTCCACCGAGCGTGTAGGGGACCGCCGCGCTGCATGTCGTCGTCGGCAGGGTTCGCGCCGAGGTGCAGACCTCAGAGCAGGATTTTCCGGCGTCGCCGAGATAATAGCAGGCGCTCGCCCCGTAATTGCCCATCGGAACGCCGCCGAGCGGGCAGGTGAGCGTCTCGTAATGCCTGTTCCCGGATTCGGGAAAGATCTTGAAAGGCGCTTGCGTCCCGTCGTAGCCATATGTCTTCGGAAGCACGCCGAGATTGTCCATCGTGGGGCTCGTCCACACGACTTTTTGCGGCGAATAGGCGCAATTGCCGCGGCTCTGCTGGCCGCCGAACACTTCCTCCCACTGGACGCTCGAATTCGTCGGATTGAGACGTCCTTTCGGGAAGTCCTGGCTGTCGATCGAGCCGAAAAGGGTCTCCTCCTTCGTCGTCATGTCCATGACGTAGAAGTTCCACCAGCTTCCGTCGACATTCCAGACGCGCAGCCGATAATCGCGACCCTCGACCCAGGGATAGGTCGCGACGATCTGCGCGCCGGGAGCTTGGTCGCCGGCCTTCTGCGACGCCTGACACGAAATGTAGCGATCTGCCGGCAGAGGGCATTTGACGCTTTTCGCGTCGACGACCGTCGTCGGCTTGTAGAATATCGACATGATCACGTTTCGTCTGCCGTCCTGCTGTTGCTGCAGGCCCATATACATCGTGTCATGATCGCTCTTGTCGCCGACGTAGAATTGGTGGGACCAGAAGAACCCGCCGAATTCCGGCGTCGGCGCTCTTTCGATCCGCAAGATCTGATCGAGATTGTATCCGCTGTGATCCGGCCATGTGAAATAGGTCGGCGAAAAAGCGAAACACGATCCCGCGAACGTCATGGCGGCGATGTTACACAAAAATGCGACGAAAAACCTCATGCGCGCCTCCGGGCGTCTGGTCGAAAATCGACGGGCCGAGCAGCTCGATCACATCGACGCATGATTTTAGCACGAGCTTGACAGCATGGCTCGGCCGCATTTCGGACATGCACAGCGCGATCACGGATTTCCTCACGACAGGGACGGCGCGCGAGATTCGAATCTCACTCGCCACTCACCCATTCGATCTCGCATTTCGCGCCCGCCCCCTGCGCCAGCCGCTTTTCGAGAAAGGCGCAAATCGCCCTCGCCTCCTCCTCGAAGGTGAAGGGCGGATTGACGACGATGAGCCCTGTGCTCCGCAATTTCGTATCCAGATCGGCGCCGCCCACCGAAAGATCGAGACGCAAGATCTTCTTCACGCCGCTCTCGCGCAAGGCGCCGATCAACGAGCGAGACTCCGCCGCGTCCTTGATCGGCCGCCACAGCGCATAAATGCCCGTCGGCCATTTGCGATGCGCCTCGAACAATGCCTTCAGCATACGCTCGGTCTCGTCGCGCTGCTCGAAAGGCGGATCGACGAGCACGAGCCCGCGCCGCTCCTTCGGCGGCACGAAAGCCGAGAGGCCGACATAGCCGTCGAGATGAATGGTCTTGACGCGCTTGTCGCGCGCGAAGCGCGTCTGCAACGCGTCATATGCGTCGGGCAGCAATTCGCAGAAGACGGCGCGATCCTGCGCACGCAGGAAATGCGTCGCGATCAGCGGCGAGCCGGGATAGAGCGCCGGCCGTCCATCGGCGCCGAGCGGCCCCACGACATCGAGATAGGGCGCGAGCAATTCGCGCGATCGCGCATCGGCGCCGGAGAGATCGGCGAGCCGCGCAACGCCGCCGCGCCATTCGCCGGTGCGCTCGGCTGCATCGGCGGAAAGGTCATAGGCGCCCTCCCCCGCATGTGTGTCGATGACGCGAAACGGCGTCTCCTTGCGCGTGAGATAGAGGAAAAGCCGCGCCAGCAGCGCATGTTTGAACACATCGGCGAAATTGCCGGCGTGGAACCCATGGCGATAATTCATCGTCTACAGCGGTGCCGGCACGGAGATTTCGCCCGCGCGGCACGCGCTTCGCACGATCTCGGGACAGGGGCGGAACTCGCGCAGATCGCGCGAGAGGCAGATGCGCACATCCTGCAGCGCGCCCTTGCGGCAAGTGACGGCGAGCATCCCCGGCCGCAGCCGCGGATTGGCGGCGATGAAAGCGCGCTGAATATCGAGCGGCGCGAAACTCTGCGCCTCCCGCGGCCGCTCGAATGGCGCCGGGATCGTCACGCTCTGCGTCGCGCGGCGCACATCGAGGAAATAATCGCTCGGGCTCTTGCCCGAGCAGCGGCCATGCTTGCGCCACTCGTGCCGCGCCAGCCCCTCGTCGGGATAGACCCCTGCGGCATGGTCGAGCGCCATGCGCGAGGGCGTCGCGGCGCCGTCGCAATCGCTGGGGAATCCGTGCTCATATTGCGGCCACAAGCCATGCGTGACAAAGCCTTTGCCGAGGCCGGGCTCGCATTGCGAACGATATTCGCGGCCGCCGCCGCTCGCGCAAAAAGCCGGAGACCAGGAGAGCGTCAGCACATAGAAGTCGAAGGAGCCGGCGCCGCGCGCCTCCGCCGGATCGATCGCCGCGCTCCGCTCACGCTCCGGCTCCGCCATGACGCCGATCGGCGCGAAAAGCGACAGCAGCGCCAGGACCGCGCCGACGAAGATCGATTGCTTGAACATGCGCCGCTCCGCAAAATCCCGGAAGCGGATTGATGCCGGAGCGCGAGGCGCCGCGTCAAGCCTCCGCGCGGCGAAACGGAGGGCGTTGACGCAATCTACTTATTCACTAGGATATCGCATCGACGCGACAGGGCGACGTCATAGGGAAGCTCATATGCCGAGCGCTATTCGCACGCTCCTTGCCGGCTTTGCGCTGCTCGGGCTCGCCGAGCCCGCGCGGAGCGCGCCGATCGTCCCCGCGACGCGCCAGGACGCAGACCGGGGCGCGGCGTCCCGTCTCGCCGACCAGAGGAGCATGAAGATGAGCGAAGAGCTGCGCTATCAGATCCGGCTGAACATCAGCGACGACTACGCCGAGCTCGCCCGCACCGATCCGCAGAACGCCGCGCTCGCGCCGATCGCGGCGATCTTGGCCAAGCATCATGCGGCGCTGAGCAATCAATTCGACGCTTTCGCCCATTATGTCGCCGAGGCGGAGAAACAGGGCGTCGAACATTTTCCGCTCTATAAATGGACCAAGGCGACGATCGCGGATCCGGTCAAGAAGGCCAAGCATGTCAAATCCTTCTCCCTTTATGTCGAAGGCGAGGAGGTCTATCCGAAAGCCGCCGCGGACGCGCTCGAGGCCGATCTCGCGCCGCTGGTCGGCGGCGGCCTGGTCGAGAAGCTTTCCAAACACGACACCGATCCGGCGCATAATCCGCAGGCGCCCGCGCATCTGCGGTGACAGCGCGAGCGCGGCCGCCGATGGCGCGCGCCTCAGCGGGACGCCGGATCGCTTTGCCGCCGGGGCCGCGCTATATTGGCGAAATGCGCAGCCTGTCCCATTCTCTCGGCCTCCTCGCGGTCCTTCTCGTCGCGCTGCTCCTCGGCGGCGTCGAGAGCGCCCGCGCGCAGGACCCTGTCGCGGATTTTTTTCAAGGGCTGTTCGGCGGGAGGCCGCACGCTCCGCAGGCGCGCCCGCCCGCACATGAGACCGGACGAATGCGCCGCCTGGTGCCGCATCGCGAATATAGCGCGCCGGCCTATTGGCGCGGCCAGAGCAAGGCCGCCAAAAAGGAGAAGACCCAAAAGCCCGAGGACCCCGACGCTCCGCCGCCCTTCCATGTGGCGGTGATCGGCGACAGCCTGGGGCAGATGCTGGCCGACGGCTTGGAGGAGGCCTATTCGGACCGCGCCGACATTCGCATTTTGCACAGGGCCAAGGACAGCACCGGCCTCGTGCGCGAGGATTTTTTCGATTGGCCGAAAGCCGCGCGCGAGCTGCTGGCCGGCGGCGACAAGATCGACATGGCCGTCATCATGATCGGCTCGAACGATCGCCAGGCCATTCACGAGGGCTCGGAGACGATGGAGGCGCTGTCGCCGCGCTGGCGCGAGCGCTACGCCCAGCGCGTGGAGAGCGTCAGGGCCGCTTTTCGGGAGAAGAAGATTCCGCTCGTCTGGGTCGGCCTGCCCGTCACCAAGAATGAGCATTTCGCCGCCGATATGGCCAAGCTCAACGATATTTATCGTCGCGCGGCGGCGCAGGAGAGCGCGCCTTTCATCGATATTTGGGAGGCCTTCGCCGATGAGCGCAACCAATATCAGGCCTTCGGCCCGGACATAAATGGACGCATCGTCAAGCTGAGATCGGCGGACGGCGTCCATTTCACGGATGTCGGCGCGCGAAAGCTCGCTCATTTCGTCGAGGGCGAGATCAAGCGGCTGTTCGACGCGCGCCATCCGGCGCCCGACGCGGCGCCGGCCGACGCCGCCGCTGCGCCTCCCGTCCAGCCGTCCATGCAGCCATCCGCCGAGGAAACCGCGCCCGCGGAGGCCGCGGCGGCCGTCGCCCCGCCGATCCAGATCATCGCGCCGAGCGGCCCTGTTCCGGCGGCCGCGCCCATTTTGCCCGATCGTCCGGCGATCGGCCCGCTGCAATCGCTGACGGCCAGCGCCATCGCCGCCGACGGCGAGCTGGCCCGGCGCGGAAAATCGCCCGCCGCCAATGGAGAAGAGGCCCGCGCGACGGCGGCGCGGGCGCTGGTCGACCATATTTACGTAGAGGGCGGCGAACAGCCGAGCCAGCCCGGCCGCGCCGATGACTTCTCTTGGCCCAAGGGCGCGTCTCGGCCGAAGGGTGCGCCAAATCTCGCGCCGACCGCCACGCAGGCGTCGACGCCGGCCCCGGTAGCGGCCCCGCCGTCCGCCGCCGAGACGCGCTGAGGCGCGAAATCCCTCAAAACGCGCAAAAGCCGTCAATTGCGCGTTCAATTCGTCTCGAATGAAGCGCGACGACAGCGCGCCAGCGTCGGAACCGGCGCGCCTCACGCGGCATTTTCCTCCCGCTCGAAGGGCCCGAGGGCCTCGAAGGGAGTAGCCATCATGAATTTTCGTCGTCCGTCTCTTTCCGTCGCGCTCGCTCTGGCGTTCGGCTGCGCCGCGCCGGCCGCGCAGGCTTTCGAAAACCCGTTCGCCTTCCTGTTCAGCGGACGTTCCGCCGCGAACGCTCCGTCCTATTCCGACGGCCAGCTCGCCGGCGAAGCTTCGTCGACCCGCTCGGTCGTCGCCGATCCGACCCGCCAGCGGCCGGGAACGATCACCGTCGATACCCAAAACCGCTATCTCTATCTGTCGATGAACGATGGTCAGGCGATCCGCTATGGCGTCGGCGTCGGCCGACCGGGCTTCACCTGGCGCGGCCACACCCATATCGGCCGCAAGGAGGCTTGGCCGGCCTGGACGCCGCCCTCCGCCATGCTGCACCGCCGCCCCGATCTGCCGCGCCATATGAGCGGCGGAGCCAACAACCCGCTCGGCGCGCGCGCCATGTATCTCTATTCGGGCGGCCGCGACACGATGTTCCGCATCCATGGCTCCAACGAGCCCTGGACGATCGGCCATGGCGTCTCTTCCGGCTGCATACGTATGCTGAACGGCGACGTCACCGACCTCTATAGCCGCGTGAAGGTCGGCACGCAGGTCCACGTTCTCTGACGCGATCCCCGCTCTGACGAAAACCCCGCGCTCGTCCGATCCGAAGCGTGATCCGATCCCATCGGATCACGCTCTCGGCTCTCTATTCGGATCGAAGGTCAGCCGACGCAATTGGCGTTGGTCAGGCCCGACATGACGATCTGCGCGACGGCCCAGACGCCGATCAATATCCAGGCGATGCGCGTTTTCTTCTGCCCGTAGAGATAGGCTCCGCCCATCGGCATGGCGAGCAGCAGATAGGGCAGCGCGGAATTTCCGATATTCTCACAGTACCACAGGGCCGTGGGCATTTTCCTCACCTCGGTAGATTTGTTTCGCCCATCAGAAACGCGTCCACCGAGGCGGCGCATTGCCGGCCCTCGCGGATCGCCCATACGACGAGCGACTGCCCGCGCCGCATGTCTCCGCACGCGAAGACTTTCTCGCGTGACGATCGGTAGGATTTGACGTCGGCGGCTACATTGCCGCGCGGGTCCAGCGTGACCGCGAGCTTCTCCAGCAGGCCCTCGCGGACCGGCGAGACGAAACCCATGGCCAGCAGCACGAGATCGGCCTTCAGCGTGAACTCGCTGCCCGGAACGGCGGCCAGCTTACCGTCGACGCGCTCGCAGCGCAGGCCCGTGACGGCGCCGTCAGCGCCCAGAAACTCCCGCGTCATCACCGCGAACTCGCGCGTCGAGCCCTCGTCATGGGAGGAGGAGGTGCGCAGCTTCAGCGGCCAGTCCGGCCAGGTGACGAGCTTGGCCTCCTTCTCCGGCGGGCGCGGCATGATCTCGAGCTGCGTCACCGAAAGCGCGCCCTGCCGCACCGATGTGCCGATGCAGTCCGAGCCCGTGTCGCCGCCGCCGATGACGACGACATGCTTGCCGGAGGCGAGGATCGGCTCATTGGTGACGAGCGGCTCGCCGGAGACGCGGCGGTTCTGCTGCGGCAGGAAATCCATCGCGAAATGCACGCCGCGCAGATCGCGACCCGGAATGGGAAGATCGCGCGGCTGCTCGGCGCCGCCGGACAGGATCACGGCGTCATGCTCTCCGACGAGCTTTTCCGCCTCGAGATCGACGCCGACATGCACATTGTAATGGAAAGCCACCCCTTCCGCTTCGAGCTGCGCCACGCGGCGGTCGATGAGATGCTTCTCCATTTTGAAGTCGGGAATGCCATAGCGCAGCAGGCCGCCGGCCTTGGCAAATTTCTCATAGACATGCACGTCATGGCCGACGCGCGCCAGCTGCTGCGCGGCCGCGAGACCGGCCGGGCCGGCGCCGACGACGGCGATGCGCTTGCCGGTCTTTTTCTTCGGCGGCTCGGGCAGAACCCAGCCCGCCTCGAAGCCGCGGTCGACGATCGCGCATTCGATCGTCTTGATCGTGACCGGCTGATCGACGAGATTCAACGTGCAAGAGGCCTCGCAGGGCGCGGGGCAGACGCGGCCGGTGAATTCCGGGAAATTATTGGTGGAGTGGAGATTGGCCAGGGCGCGGCGCCAGTCGCCGTTGTAGACGAGATCGTTCCAGTCCGGGATCTGATTATTGACCGGGCAGCCATTGTGGCAGAACGGAATGCCGCAATCCATGCAGCGCGCCGCCTGATTGCGCGTCGCCTCCTCCGAGAGGGGTATGACGAACTCGTCATAATGGCGGATGCGGTCGGCGGCCGGCTTGTATTTGCGGTCCTGCCGGTCGACTTCCAGAAACCCCGTGACCTTTCCCATGCCTCGCCAACCCCTCGGCCCGTCGCGTCAGTCGCGCCTTCGAGGGATTTTTTTACCACGAAGACGCGAAGGACACGAAGCAATTCGTCTTTAGGCGGCGGCCGCCTTCGGATTCACTTCGCGCGTATAGTCTTCGATCAGCGTGCGCGAAATGGCGCCCGGCGTGAAGCGATAGGGGCCGGCCTCGGCGACCGGCGTGACCTCCGCGCCCGTGCCGCAGATGAAGCATTCGCTGAAGCTCGGCAGTTCGTCCGGCATGATGCGGCGCTCGATCACCTCTATCCCGCGGCGGCGAGCGAGATCGATGACCGTGCGGCGGGTGATGCCGTCCAGAAAGCAATCGGCGATGGGGGTGTGCAGCACGCCGTCCTTCACGAAGAAGATATTGGCGCCGGTGCATTCGGCGACGCGGCCCTGCCAGTCGAGCATCAGAGCGTCGGCGTAGCCGCGGCGCTCGGCGCGATGCTTGGAGATGGTGCAAATCATGTAGAGGCCCGCCGCCTTGGCCAGCGAGGGCGCGGTCTGCGGATCGGGCCGGCGATAATCGGCGACGTCGAGGCGAATGCCCTTCATCTTGGCGCCCACGTCGAACATGCTCGGCCAGTCCCACACGGCGATCGCGACATTGATCGTCGAATTCTGCGCGGCGACGGCCATCATCTCGCTGCCGCGCCAGGCCACCGGCCGCACATAGCAGCTGTCGAAGCCATTGGCCTTCACCACCGCGGCCTTGGCGGCGTCGAGCTCGGCGACGCTATAGGGAATCTCGAAATCGAGGATTTGCGCGGAACGCTTGAAGCGCTCGGAATGCTCGGTCGATTTGAAGATCACGCCGCCATAGGCGCGCTCGCCCTCGAACACGCTGGAGCCGTAATGCAGCCCATGCGAAAGAACATGGAGCTTGGCGTCGCGCCAAGGGATGAGCGCGCCATTGAACCAGATGTAGCCGTCGCGCTGGTCGAAAGGCAAAACCGACATCCGACACTCCGATGAGGTCAAGGGCGAAAAAGAAGGGAGCCGTCCCATGCGGCGGCCGGTCTCGAGCCGGCCTTCCCCAAACCACTAGCCATCGGTCAGAAATATGTCAATATAGCTGACGTATAAGTTCAGGATGATCGAATGAACGCCGGAGGGCGTTTCACCCTCCCCTTCAGGGGGAGGGTCGGCCTGCGTAGCAGGACGGGGTGGGGTGCCCCCGAGACTCGGGACGTCACCCCCTCTCGAGCGCCTTCGGCGCTCGACCTCCCCCCTCGAGGGGGAGGTGGAAACGCCTCTCATACCAGCGCTTCCGTCTTTCGCTCGTTCGCCCTGCCCGAGGGTTTTCGCTTCCACCGACATATAGCGGTTCCCGACGTGAAAGCATCCATCGAACGCAAGCCATTGCGCCCGGCCTCGACGCAGACCCACCTCGGACGCGAGCCCGCGCCCGAGAGCGAGCCCATGCTCGATCTCATCGAGCTGTTCTTCTTCGCCTATCGCGATTTCGTCGGCGACGCCGACCGGCTGCTCGAGAATTACGAGTTCGGCCGCGCCCATCATCGCGTGCTGCATTTCGTCTATCGCCGCCCCGGCCTCGCCATCGCCGCTCTGCTCGATATTTTGAAAATCACCAAGCAGAGCCTCAACCGTGTGCTCAAGCAATTGCTCGACGCCGGCTTCGTCGAGGCGCGCGAGGGCGCGACCGACCGCCGCCAGCGCCTCCTCTTCCCGACCGCCAAAGGCGCGCGTCTCGCCCAGGAGCTGGCGACGCTGCAATCGGAACGTTTTCGCCGCGTCTTCGGCGAGCTGCCGCCGGAGGCGCGCGAGACGACCGCGGATTTTCTGCTGGCGATGGTCAACGTCTCCGATCGGGAGAAAGTGCGCGCGCATCTGCCGCCGCGCCGGCGGCGGCGGCCGCTCACCGAAGACGACGCCGCATGAGCGCGCCGGCGCCGCTGACGGCGACCGAGCCCGGCCCGCATATTCTCGTCGTCGACGACGACAGGCGCATACGCTCGCTGCTGTCACGCTATCTCGCCGCCGAGGGCTATCTGGTCAGCGCCGCCGCCGACGCCGTCCAGGCGCGCGCGCGGCTCGCGGACATGACCTTCGATCTCATCGTCCTCGATGTGATGATGCCCGGCGAGAGCGGGCCGGAATTCGCGCGCAAATTGCGCAGCGAGGCGGAGCCGCTGCGCTCCTCCCCCATTCTCATGCTGACCGCCCGCGGCGAGACGGCCGATCGCGTGGCCGGGTTGGAAGCGGGGGTCGACGACTATCTCGCCAAGCCCTTCGAGCCGCGCGAACTGTCGCTGCGCATCGCCAGCATTCTGCGCCGCGCCGGCCGCGCCGCCCGCCCTGCCCCGGCGGCGGCGAGCGTGCGCTTCGGCGCGTTCGGCTTCGATCTCGAAAAGGGCCGATTGCGCGAGCATGATCGAATCGTCCATTTGACGACTCGCGAAGAGGAGATTCTGCGCGTGCTGGCGACGAATGCGGGCGAGATCGTGTCACGGCAGAGGTTGGCGCAGCGCCTCGTCAATGGCAAAGTCGAGAGCGCGGGCGAACGCAGCGTCGATGTCGAGGTGGCGCGGCTGCGCCGCAAGCTCGAGAGCGACGCGCAAGGCCCGCGCCTTTTGCAGACAATCCGCGGCCGCGGTTACAGGCTGTGGGCGGACGCCGTCATCGGATCGGACGAGGAATACGGAAAAGCGCAATGACATCAGCCCTCCCCGCCGCGCTCGACGCCCCGCGCCAGCTCTGGCGGCGCTTCGCCGGCTGGCTGCACGAGCGCATGCCCAAAGGCCTCTACGCCCGCTCGCTGCTGATCGTGATTCTACCGATCGTGCTGCTGCAATCGGCGGTCGCCTATTTCTTCATGGAGCGGCATTGGCAGGCGGTGACGTCGCGCCTCTCCGCCGCCGTGGCGCGCGATGTGGCGGCGCTGATCGATTTCTACGACGCCTTTCCGCAAGGAGAGCATCGCGACATCATCCAGCGCATCGCCGGCGAGGATTTGAGCATAGACGTTCATTTCCTGCCCAAGGAGCCGCTGCCGCCGCCCGCCGCCAAGCCCTTTTTCTCGCTGCTCGACCATACGCTGTCGCGGGAATTGTCGCTGCGCCTGCAGCGCCCCTTCTGGATCGACACGGTGGGGCGCTCCAACATTGTGGAAATAAGAGTCGCGCTCGACGATTCGGTGATGCGTCTGCTCGCGCATCGCACCCAGGCCTATGCGTCGAACTCGGAAATCTTCTTCATCTGGACGGTGATCGCGTCTCTGGTCATCATCGCCATCGCCACCTCATTCCTGCGCAATCAGATCCGCCCGATCCTGCGCCTCGCCCGCGCGGCGGAGGAGTTCGGCAAGGGCCGCGAGGTCGCCTTCAGCCCGCGCGGCGCGCGCGAGGTGCGGCAGGCCGGCGCCGCCTTTTTGGAGATGAAACGCCGCGTCGAGCGCGCCATGGAGCAGCGCACGACCATGCTCAACGGCGTGTCGCATGATCTGCGCACCATCATCACGCGCTTCAAGCTGTCGCTCGCCCTCATCGGCGAGACGGCGGAGACGGCCGAGATGAAGAAGGACGTCGACGAGATGGAGCGCATGGTGGAGGCCTATCTCGCCTTCGCGCGCGGCGACGGCGGCGAGGCGACGGCGGAGACCGATGTGACCGCCATTCTGGACGAGCTGAAAACCGACACCCAGCGGCGCGGCCTTGGGGCCGAGACGAGCTTTGCCGGCCGCAGGCAGGTCGCCGTGCGCCCGGCCGCCTTCCGCCGCTGCCTCGCCAATCTCGTCGGCAACGCCCAGCGCTATGCGAAAAACATATCGCTCACAGCCGTCAATGACGGCCATATGCTGACCATCCACATAGACGACGACGGCCCGGGCATTCCGGTCGAGCGACGAGAAGACGCCTTTCGGCCCTTCTACCGGCTCGACGAATCTCGCAATCAGGACGAGAGCCATTCAGGTCTCGGCCTGGCCATCGCGCGCGACATCATGCGCTCGCATGGCGGCGAGGTGACGCTCGAGGGCTCGCCGCTCGGCGGCTTGCGCGCGACCGTCACCTTGCCGGTGTGACGGTCAGCCCTCCGCCGGACAGGGGATTTCCTTCGTCACGCCTTCGAGAAAGGCCTTCAGGCCGCAATTGGCGCGCAGGGGGCTCGGCTTCTGATTGCCTTCCCAGGTGATGAAGGTGACAATCCCGCGCGGATTGATGGCGATCACCTTGTATCGCTCGGGTCCGCGGGTCGCATAGCATTTGCCTTCTTTTATGTCCTCGGCGGTCAGGGCCATGGCCATATCTCCTTTCGCATAGAGCCTGACCTCGTCCCGCAAGAGCCGTGCCGAGCCTCAATGCGCGTGATCGTGGTCGTCATGATCGTGGTCGTGATCGTCTTGCGCCGCGCTCTTCTTGTGCGCGACATGCTCGGTGAGGAAATCGCCGGCGGCGATAACGCCATCGTCGTCCATCGCATGATCGAGCCCCTTGCGCGTCATCGACCAGACCTTGGCGCCCTGCCCCGTCAGCTCAACCTTTGTCTCGCGTGCGGCGGCGAGCGGCGAAACCACGTCGGCGTCGCCATGGATCAGCAGAATGGGCGGCGCGCCATCGGCGCCGACGGGCGGAGCGCCATAGGGACCGCCGGAAAACGCCACCACCGCCGCCGCCGGCCCCGGCCGCGCGACGCCGGCGAGCAGCGCGAGCGTCGCCCCCTGCGAGAAGCCGACCAGCGCCAGATGCGAGGCCGGAAGGCGGCGCTTCGCCAGCGCCGCCTCGAGAAAGCGCTCGAGCGCCGCCAGCCCTTTGGCGAGCCCCTCTGGATCACCGCCGTCGAACCAGCGCTTCACGCCATCGACGCCCGCGGGCGCTTCGGCGGCGAGAAATTCGGCCTTGGGCATGGTGGGAGCCCAGTTCAGCGCATGATCGACCATGGTCTGGCCGTCGGCGCCCTCGCCATGCAGCATCACGACGAGAAAGGCGGGCTTGCCGCAGGAGAGAGCGGCCAGCGCCGGCCCTTCGACAATGTCGGTCATGGGGTTCGTCCTCCTTGCCCCGGCGCTCCGCCGGCCGCGAGGCGAGGTTCAATAAGCGTGCCGCCGCATGTCTCGCCATATGGCGCCCAATCTGCTTCGCCACAGTCGCGCCGGGGACGGACCGGCGCACCGTGAGAACAGACGCAGCAAAGCAACAGGAGGACCGCGTGGCGGACTACAAAGTGACGGTCGAGGAGCAGGCCGACGGAAAATGGGCCTGCTTCCTGCACGTTCCGGGCGAGGAGCCGTATAATCTCGGCAAATCCTTCAAGAACGAGGACCGCGCCGAGGCGTGGCTCACCGTCGGCGAAGCGACGACCGCGATCGACATGGCGGTGGCGAAGCTCACCAAGAAGTGAGCCTGCGGGAAGGGCCGCGATGTGCGCCTGTCGGCTATCCGACAGGCGATCCCGGCCCTTCGTCCATTTTGTCCCGCGCCGCCGAAGCCGCGCGCAGCAAGGAGCGAAAAAAATGGCCGTTGATTTGAAGGGCGATTGGACCGACGCCGACATTGCGAAGCTGATCGGCTCGGTCGTCGACGACCGCGACTGGCGCCTCGAGGTCAGCGCCGACGGAATCGCCTCGCTCGCCGACAAGACGGCGCATCCCACCGACGACGCCTACGACAACACGCTCCACTGCTTCCTCGAGACATGGATGCAGGGAACGGATTTCGTCGGCCCCTCGGCGGCCGGCGACAAGGACCTCGTCGGCAAGATCGCCAAGGCGCTGCGCGAGAACTACCCGACGCTCAAGGGCCTCAAATTCGTCTACGTCTCCTTGTGACGCTCGCGAATTGTGGCGGAAGGGCCACAGCCTGAGAATGTTTCCGTCCTGTTAGCGACCGTGGCCAGACCGTCACGGAATCGTTAACGGGCGGCCATAGACCGACCTCCGGCCAAGCTAAAGCCGGGGGATAAAATGCCTTTTCGTAACTGGTTGCTCGCGTCCATCTCGACGCTCGCGCTGCATGGCGCCGCAACGGCGCAGACCTATCGCACGCCCAATGTCGTCGCCAATGACGGGGCCGCCTCTATCAGCATGGGAGGCGTGACCTTCACCAATCAAGGTCTCGTCGGAACCGGACGTCTTCCGGCTGGGACGGTCGATTTCCTCGGCGACACGCTCGGCTCCTTCTCGAGCCTCGCCATCGATCCTTATTCCTGGCGGCGCAGCGGCTCGACTTTCGTCGCGACCATGCTCGCCCTGCCCGACCGCGGCCTCAACGATCCCGCCAATGGCGTCTTCTCCGATTATGCGGGACGGCTGCTGCGCTTCAACATCGCCTTCTCGCCCTATTCGGGCGCGAATCTCCCCGCCTCCACCAGCTCGCAGAATCAGGTGCAGATGACGCCCGACGGCGGCGTTCTGCTGCGCGACAATCAGGGCAAGACATTCACCGGCGCCGATTCTGGGTCGGGCGGCGCCGTCAATCTCTTCGGCCGCCTCGCGCCGAGCCCTGCCGCCGGCATAGGCGCCGGCAAGATATCGCTCGACGCGGAGGGCCTCGCCTTCAAGACCGACCGCAGCTTCTACGTCAGCGACGAATATGGCCCGTCGATCTTCTATTTCGACGCCAATGGCAATCTCGTCGGCTCGGTCGGCGTTCCCTCTTCGCTGCTGCCGCGAACCAATGGCGCGATCGACTTCAACTCGACCGTCGCGCCGACGACGGGACGCCGCAAC
The DNA here is from genome assembly GCF_011378635.1 of Methylosinus sp. RM1. Taxonomy (NCBI): domain Bacteria; kingdom Pseudomonadati; phylum Pseudomonadota; class Alphaproteobacteria; order Hyphomicrobiales; family Methylocystaceae; genus Methylosinus; species Methylosinus sp. RM1. The sequence continues at coordinate 88,465 of NZ_WOVC01000013.1, read as the reverse complement.
AATCAAGGCCTCGAGGCGGTCTCGGTGAGCCCGGACGGCAACCGGCTGTTCGCGATCCTGCAGAGCGCGACGATGCAGGACCAGGCCTCTGGACAGCAAACGCGCAACAATACGCGCATCCTGGTCTATGATATTTCGCTCAATCCGACGCCGGCGGCGCCGATCGAGACCTATGTGCTGCAGTTGCCGACCTACAGGCAGAACGGCGATGGCGGCAGCGCCAATCGCACCGCGGCGCAGAGCGAGATGGTGGCGCTCAACGACAAGCAGTTCCTCGTGCTGGCGCGCGACGGAACCGGCCAGGGTTCGGCGGCCGGCAATCCGATCATGGTCAAATCCATCTATCTCGTCGACATCGGACAGGCGACCAATGTCTCCGGCACGGCCGCCGATACGACGGCGGGCGGCCAGGTCGCGCCCAATGGCGTGCTGAATCCGGCGATCACGCCGGCGCAGTCGGTCGAGCTCGTGGACATGCTGAACACGACACAGCTCGCCCGCTTCGGCCTCAACCTCAACAATGGAGCGCCCGGCCAGTCGGCGCAGTCGCAGCTCACCCTGTCGGAGAAATGGGAGGGCATGGCGCTCGTCCCGACGCTCGTCGAGGGCCGGCCGAACGACTTCTATCTCTTCGTCTCCAACGACAATGATTTCACCACGACCAATGGCGTGATGCAGGGCCAGACCTACAACTCCGGCCAGAACAACGACAATATGGTCCTGGTCTATCAGCTCACCCTGCCGACCGCCGTCGATCCGCTGTTCCTCAAATCCATGCGCGACACGGCGCCTCAGGTGCTCGGCCGCATCGACGCCGGCGCTCTCGGCCTCGCCTCCAGCGCCGCCGCGCCGGTCATCGCGCAGCTGCAATCGATTCGACGCGCGCAGAGCGGCGTCTTCGCGGCGCAGGGCCTCTCGACCTGGCTCGGCGGCAATGTCGATTTCGGCCCCACTTCGTCGCGGCCCGGGCTCGACGGCGACCGCACGCTCTATGGCGGCTCCTTCGGCGTCGATTATGGCTGGAAGGAGATTCGCGTGGGCGTCGCGGCGACGGTGCGCGCAGGCCAATATGGCGGCGGCGCGCTGGGCTATTTCGACATTTCGCCGACCGTCTCGCCGAGCCTCTACGCCGGCTATTTCGGCGATCTCTTCTATCTGCACGGAACGGCGACCTTCTCGCCGGACGTCGGCTTCTCCGACATTCGCCGCCTCGGCGCCTATGGGCTCACCGGCGTCGGCCGCACCAGCGTCGATTCTTACGCGTTCGGCGGCGAGATCGGCGCCAAGCTGAAGCTAGACGCCTTCCAATTCACGCCCTTCTTCGGCGTGACGCAGACCCATGCGACCATTCGCGGCTATACGGAGAGCGGCGCCGCCGGCGGCAATGTCGTTTATCCAGAGCACTCGACCTATGCGACGACGCTGCGCTTCGGCGGCGAGGTCTCGGCCTCTTTCCTCGGCGTCAATCCTTGGGTGCGGGTCGCCTATAATGAGATGCTCGACCGCGATCCCAGACGCGTGAACGTCAGCCTCGCCGGCGTGCTCAGCCAAATGGCGACGCAGACGATCCTCATTCCGACCTATGATCGTAACTCCGTCACGGTCGGCGTCGGCGCGCAAGGCGATCTCGCGCCGAATATCGGCTGGCACATCGGCTATGACGCCGATGTCGCGACTCGCAACGGGGCCGTCGCCCATTCGGTGACGACGGCCGTGCGCATCGGCTTTTGATGAAAGCGGGACGACGCCGCCGTCAGGCGGTGGCGTCGTCCTGATGCCGGCGATGGCCTTCGCCGTGGTGATGGCCCTCGGCGTGATGATGGTCTTCGGCGTGGTGATGACGCCGACGCGCCTCCTCATAATCTTCCTCGAACTCATCGTCGCGATCACGCGCATGATGGCGGTGGCGACGGCGGCCGGTCATTCCGCGGAACACGGCGCGCGCCAGACCGCGCAGCGGCGAGGTCAGGCGGCTCACATCCTCGATGCGCTCGATCACCGCCTCGCTGCGCGAGAGCTCACGGTCGAGCGCGGCCTTGGTGCGGCACAGATCGACGTCGCGATCGTCGAACCAGGTCCCGAGCACGCGCCACCAGGCGATGGAGAGGCCCTGCAGCTTCAACGCGCCGAGCGCGCCTTCGCTGTCTATGTCGGCGGCCTCCAGCATGAAACGCATGGAATTGACCGTCTCGCGGTTGAGCGCGGCCGCCGCCAGCGGATCGGTCGAGGCCCATTGCGAGACCGACTCCAGCGCATTACGATAGGGCTCGAGCGCTTCGAGACGGCGCAGCAGCACCTCATAGAGCCGCTCCTTGGCGGGCTCGGAGGCGTAGCGGCCGGAGAAATCCTCCAGCACTTGCCGGTCGATCTTGCGCGAGAAAGCCGCCAGCACCGCGCCTTTGGAGGGGAAATTGTCGCGGAAATCCGCGAGCGAGACATCCGCGTCCTGGGCGATGTCGGAAATCGCGATATCCTCGAAGGCGCGGCGGGCCGCCAGCCGCATCAAGGATTCGACGATCCGGTCGCGGACCGAGCCGCTTCTATTGCCTGTTTCGTTGGTCTTGCCGCTCGTCGCCATCGCCGCCTCCTCACATCGCTCGAAGCCAGCCGCTTCCACGTTAATTTAGGCAAGCTAATTTAGGGCGTTTTGGCCGAATCGGAAGCGCTTTGCGCCGCTCAGCCGGACAATTCCCCCGCCCGGCGCTTCGCCGCGGCGACCGCGCGCTCCAGCAGCGGCGCGAGGCCGTCGCCCGCCATCAGAACCTCGAGCGCCGCCGCGGTCGTGCCGCCGGGCGAGGTGACGTTCTGACGAAGCGTCGCCGGCGTCGTACCGGCGCTCTGACGCAATAATTCGCCGGCGCCGGAAACGGTTGCGCGGGCCAGCCGCGCCGCCGTCTCCTCCGGCAGGCCGGCCTCGACGCCCGCTCTGGTCAGGCATTCGACGAAATAGAAGACATAGGCCGGACCGGAGCCGGACACGGAAGTCACGGCGTCGACCAGCGGCTCGGTCTCGACCCAGACCACCTCGCCGACGGCGGCGAGCAGAGTCTCGGCCAGCGCGCGATTCTCCGTATCGACGGCGGGCGCGGCGAAGGCGCCGGTGATTCCGCGGCCGATGGCGGCCGGCGTGTTGGGCATTGCACGCACGAAAAGCCGCGCCTGCGGCAGCCGAGCGGAAAGATCGGCGACGCGCTTGCCGGCGAGAATGGAGACGATGAGCGTATCGGAGCCGGCCTCTCCCGCGATCGTCGGCGCGACCTGATCCAGCGCCTGCGGCTTCACGGCGAGCAGAAGCGCGCGCGGGGCCTCGCGATTTTCCGGATTGAGGCGAAAGCCGCGCTCCTGTGCGAGCGAGACGAGCGCCGGCGAAGGCTGCGGCTCGACAATGGTCACGCCCGCGCCAGAAAGCCCGCGAGCCGCCCAGCCCTGCAGCAGGGCGAAACCCATTTTTCCGGCCCCGACCAGAGTGATGGAGCGGGGCAGCTCGGCCGCGTCGGCCATTTGGATCACGCTTCTCCCTTGGTCTCGAAGGTCGCGGTCTCGAGCGCTTCCTTAGCGCCCTTGCCGGCCCAGAGCACGAATTGGAACGCCTGATAATAGCGCTCGCAGGTCTCCAGCGCATGGTCCAGCAGAGCGGCGCATTGCGGACCGGAGGGCTGGGCGCCGCCGGTCAGCAGCAGGCCCTGGCGGTGCATGACGACCCCCTCGCTCGGCCACAAATCGAAATGGCCGACCCAGAGCTGTTCGTTGATCGTGCGGATCAGCGCCTGCGCCTCGGTGCGGCGGCGTTCCGGCACGCGCAGATCGAAGGCGCAGCTCACATGGAGAGTCTCGAGCTCCGCCAGCCAAGTGAAGGCCACATGATAGTCGGTCCAACCGCCGGCGACAGAGATCGAAATCTCGTCTTCGTCGTCGCGATCGAAGCTCCAGTCATTGGTGGAGGCCAGCTGCTCGACGATATCGACGGGATGTCGGGGACGGTCGAAGTCTTTGTCAGGTGCGATCAGCATGAGCGAAACCTAATGTGAGGGTCGGCCAGACAAGGGCGACGGACGCTTCTCTCTTCAGAGACGCAGACGCTGACTGCGAGCCTTCGCGCTCCCCTTGTGGAAACCGCCCGACGAAACGAATCGTCCTGCTCGTTCACTCTACTCGAAACAATTGAAATGCCGCCGACTCGACGATGTGTGGACGCGAACCTCATGTGCGTTCGTTGATTTGTCGCACAGTGGTGGATTCGTTTCCGCCGGTCTACAGGCGGCGAGCCGACGTCCACAAGCTGAAGCATTCGCGAAACGAAAAACCGTGGGACAAGTCTGCGTCGCGCGGCTTGCGCGAAGCTGCGCGACGCGGCGGACCGGCTCCGCTCTCGTCTTTTTTAAGGAGTCATCACCACCGGCGTGCCGACGCTGACGCGCTCATAGAGGTCGACGACATCCTCGTTCAGCATACGAATGCAGCCATAGGAGGCCGCAGTGCCGACCGAGGCGCGCATTTTATTGGTCGTGCCATGGATCGCCACCTGATTGCGATCGAGCGTCAGAGCGCGGACGCCCATCGGATTATGCGGCGAGCCACCGTGGATGAAATTGGGCAGCTCGGGATGGTCCTGCTTGACCACCGCCGGCGGAACCCAATCGGGATTCACATATTTCCCGTCGATGCGGGCGTAGCCGGACCATTCCTTGCCGGCCTTGGGCACCGCGACCGGATAGCGAATGGCGGTGCCGTCCCCATTGACCAGGAACAGGCTGCGCTGGCGGGCGCTGATCACCACCGTGCCCGGCTGCACCGGGGCGCTGTAGGAGACGACATTATGCGCCGCGCTCGCCGCTCCCGGCAGCGAGGCGAGGCCGCAAGCGAGCGCCGCCGCGGCCGTGTAACGCGAAATACGCTGACGAAACGAAATGCTCATGGCTCACACCTTCTCCGAATGGCCGGCGTCGCATTCGAACATGTCGCGCATTCTAGCTTCGGCCATAATTCGCGCCAGCCATCTCATAGTTGCGGTTACGGTTTAACACTAAGATTTCCTTACCTGTCTCGCTAAAGCGCGACAGAAGCTGGGGAAATCTCCGCCTTAATTCGGCCTTGCGCGGCGCCGGTTGCGCGGCGCGCGTGTTCGGGGCATGACGGGGCATGGAACATGGACAGTCCGCGCCGGCGATTTTCGACCGCGCCCTGCTGCGCCGCCGGCTGGCGCGGGCGGCGTCCCGCGGCGCGCCCGATTTTCTATTGGCCCGCGCCGCCGACGATCTCGCCGATCGGCTGAGGGGCATAAAGCGTCCCTTCCCCCGCTCGCTCGATCTCTGCACGCCCGCGGCGCATTTCGCACAGATCGTCGCGGCGAGCGGGCGGCCCGCGCCGCTGCGGGCCGGGCGTTTTCAGGAGCCGAGCGTCGATCTCGTCGCCGAGGAGGAGACGCTGCCCTTCGCGGCGGAGGCCTTCGACCTCATCGTCTCCGGCTTTGCGCTGCAATGGGTGGACGACCTCCCCGGCGCGCTCGCCCAGGCGCGGCGGATGCTGGCGCCGGACGGGCTTTTTCTTGCCTGTTTTCCGGGCGGCGCGAGCCTCATCGAGCTGCGCGCCGCGCTCGCCCAGGCGGAGGACGAGATTTGCGGCGGGGCGAGCCCGCGCGTCTCGCCTTTCGTCGATCTGCGCGATCTCGGCGGGCTATTGCAGCGGGCCGGCTTCGCCCTGCCGGTGACCGACGTCGACTCCTTCACGCTGCGCTATGATTCCATGTTCGCGCTCTGCGCCGAGCTGCGCGCCATGGGCGCCGCCAATGTGCTGACGCAGCGCTCCCGCAAGCCGCTGCGGCGCGCCGTTCTGCTGCGGGCCGCGGAAATCTACGCGACGCGCTTCTCCGACGCCGACGGCCGCGTGCGCGCGACGATGGAGCTGGTCTGGCTCTCCGGCTGGGCGCCGCACGAGAGCCAGCAGAAGCCGCTCGAGCCCGGCTCGGCGCAAATGCGGCTCGCCGATGCGCTGAAGCCGAAGGAAGGATCGTCGTAGCGGTCCAGTGTCTCGCGAAGCGCGCCTTCCGGCTCGCAGATCGCTAGCGCACGCGAACCTCGACCTCCCGGCGGCGCACCACCTGCTTCTCCCAAGGCCGCTTCTCGACGAAGACGAGACGCGCTCTGCCGGCGACGACGGCCTCGATGCGGAAAAAACGCAGGCTGGGGGCGCCGGCTCGCGGCGGCTCCGACTCGTCGCCCGAAGGGACGAAACCGCCATCCACGACCCGCACAATGGCCGGATTTGTGCTCGCCGCTCGGTCGAAGCGCCAGACATAGCCGGTGGAGGGATTCTCGATCAATTCGAGCCTCCGCGTCTCGCCCTTTGCGAGCGTCAGATGCGCCTCCCCGGCTCGAACCGACGATAATTCGAGCAAAATCATCGCGATCGCGATAAGAACCAGCTTCGTCATCCTTAAGCCTCGACAGCAACTGCCGCGCATCCGACAAGCTCCGATATCTTCGCCGCGGCCGCGGCTGCGCCATCCTCGCGGCCGATGCGCCCGGCCGCCTCGCGGGCGCTTTCGGCGTAGCGGTCATCGGAAAAGAGAGCGCCCAGCTCCTCGACGAGGCGCTCCCTCGAGCATTGCTCATAAGGGAGGCGCCGGCCGACGCCGAGACGCTCCACGCGCGCGGCGTTGTCGCCCTGATCGCCGAAGACGGGGACGATGAGCTGCGGATGCCCGGCGCGCAGCGCCTGCCCGCAGGTTCCCGAGCCGCCGTGATGCGCCACGACGGCGGCGCGCGGAAATATCAGCGAATGGCGGATATGGCCGGCGACGAAGAGCTGCGGCGGCAGCCCCTCGGCCAAAGCCTCTCGCTCCTCCTCCGCGACCAGCAGCACGGCGCGCCGCCCCAGGCGGAGCGCCGCATGGCCGGCGGCGCGGTAGAAGTCCGAGCGCCCGCGCACGACGAAGCTGCCGAGCGTCACGACGATCGGCGGCGCGCCGGCTTCGAGGAAATCTACGAGCGGCTCCGGCAAGCCCTCGGCCGCATCGGTGAAACGGTCATGGAAGGTATGGCCGGCGAGAAAGACATTGGCCGGATGATCGGGCTGCGGCGGCGCCAGCAGCGGGCTCATGAGCCCGAGAGTCGCCTGCGCATAGGAGCCGCCGGTCAAAAGATCGCGCCCGCGTCGATGCGGCAGGCCGAGCTCGCGCCGCAGCCGCGCGATCGGCCGCCCCTGCCAAGCGAGAAAATGCGTCACCGCGAAAGCCAACGCTTTGTTATAGGCGAGCGCGAGGCCGGAACGCGGGTCGGCCACGAAGCGCGAGCGCGGACCGAGCGGCGGATCATAGGCCGAAAACAGGAAGAGCGGCGACACGACGCCGTCGAAGAGCGGCACGGCGAGCCGTTCCGCGGCGAGCTTCGCCGAGAAGCAGATGCTGTGCGCGACCACCGCCGCCGCACCCTCGCCCGCCGCCGCGACATCCTCGAAGCTCTGGCGGAGATAGGGAAAGATCAGCTCGCGGAACATGAAGCCGTCGTCGCGCGCGACGCGATCGGCGACGCCGCCCAAGTCCAGACCGAGCCGCTCGGTCAATTCCTCGACGTCCGGCCGCACGGCGGCGAAGCCGAGCCCCTCGCTCTCGATCCAGTCGCGATAGAAGACGCTGGTGGCGATCACCGGGCGAAAGCCGAGGCGTTTCAGCGCGTGAGCGAGCGCCACGTAAGGATTGAGGTCGCCGAGCGAGCCGAAGGTCGCTATGACGATTTTCCGCCCGTCTCCCATGTCCGTCTTCGTCCCTTCGCCGCCCCATGGAGTCGGCTGGCGCGCATGTTATACTGATTTCCTCGCAGAAAAGAGGACTTGATGACCGCCGCTTCCGCTTCCGATCCTCGCCCGTCGCTCGCCGGCGCCACACGCGCCGAGCTGGCCGATGCGCTGGGCGCCATAGAGATACCGGAGCGCGAGATCAGAATGCGGGTCTCGCAGCTCTGGCATTGGATTTATTTCCGCGGCGCGCGAGAGTTTTCCGAGATGCTCAACATCTCGAAAGCCGTGCGCGCGAAGCTCGCCGAGCGCTTCACCTTGGCTCTGCCGGAGATCGCGGCCGAGCAGGTCTCCACCGACGGCACGCGCAAATGGCTGCTGCGGCTCGACCCCGTCGACGCCAATGACAAGGGCGCGGAGATCGAATGCGTCTATATTCCCGAGAGCGACCGCGGCACCTTATGCGTTTCCAGCCAGGTGGGCTGCACGCTCAATTGCAGCTTTTGCCATACGGGCACGCAAAAGCTGGTGCGCAATCTCTCGACGCGCGAGATCGTCGCGCAGCTTCTCGTCGCGCGCTCGCGGCTCGGCGATTTTCCCGGCCTCGAGCCGCCGACCGATGGGCTCGTGCCCTCGGGGCCGGACGTGCGCGCCGTCTCCAACATCGTCTTCATGGGCATGGGCGAGCCGCTCTATAATCTCGAGCAGGTCGAGGATGCGATCGAGATCATGTCCGACGGCGACGGGCTGTCGCTATCGAAGCGGCGCATCACCGTCTCCACCTCGGGCGTCGTGCCGCAGATCGAGAAGCTCGGCGCCGAATGCGGGCCTATGCTGGCGATCTCGCTGCACGCCGTGCGCGATCCGCTGCGCAATGAGCTGGTCCCGCTCAACAAGAAATATCCGATCCGCGAATTGCTCGACGCCTGTCGCGACTATCCCGGCGCCTCCAATGCGCGGCGCATCACCTTCGAATATGTGATGCTGAAGGGCGTCAACGACAGCCCGGCGGAAGCGCGCGAATTGGTGCGGCTGCTGAAGGGCATTCCGGCCAAGATCAATCTGATCCCCTTCAACCCCTGGCCGGGCGCGCCTTATGAATGCTCCGATTGGGAGACGATCGAGCGCTTCTCCGACATCGTCTTCAACGCCGGCTATGCGAGCCCGGTGCGCACGCCGCGCGGCCGCGACATTCTCGCGGCCTGCGGTCAGCTGAAGAGCGAGACGGAGAAGCTGCGCGCAAGGGCGCGGCTCGCGGTGGAATAGAGCGCGCTCGGTCCCGAAGAACGAGATCGCCGGAAAGATATCCATGCGAGACATCGTCCCGATCGTCGACGGACTGGCGAAGGCTCTCGACCGCGATGATTTCGATGCGGCGAGTTGTTTTCTGAGTGAGGATTGCGTCTACGACACCGGCGGCGACGTCGTGACGGGACGCATCGCGATCATCGACTCCTATCGCGCCGCCTCGGCTTGGGCGCATGCGACATTCGATGAAGTCGTCTACGAATCGGAGATCGATCGAGCCGACGTCTCCGACACGTCCGTCGCGGTTATCTATACGGATCGCATACGCAAAGGCGAGCGCTGGCACACGCACAAATGCCGACAAACGGTCGACGTGGACCGCCGATCCGGCGAAGTCGTCGCCATCGCCCATGGCGATTTCGAAGGCGAAACGGAGCGTCTGAACGCTTTCTTCGCCGCCAGCGGAGTCGTTCGGCGCGCGCGCCCCGAAAGCTAGCTGCGGCCCGATGTTCGCGGCGCCTGTCAGCCCAGCAGCCGCCGCAGCGCCTCCGCGCTGGTGACGGGGCCATTTGTCGGCGCGCCCTTATTGGCGAGCTTGTCGAGCGTGATGAGAATCTTCGTCAGCTTGTCCTGCATCAGATTGACGTCATTCGCCAATTCGTTGAAACGATTCTCCAATAGGATGAGATGCCGGCCGAGCGCCCGCGTGTTGGGCGAGCCGTCCGGGCTGGTCTGAACGCCCTGCGTCTGCATGTCGTATTGCTGGAAGACTCGCATGGAAATTCTCCGATTGCTCGCGAGCGGGCCGCGCCGCCGCCGATCGAGAATGGTCAATTCTCTATCGGGCAGAGGATGGCGCGAGCGGCCGCTGCGACAAGGCCGTTCGGAGAATTTCAGCGGCCGCGCGCGGCGCGAAAGGCGATGGCGGCGAGAGCGGCGGAGATCAGCACATTCCAATTGCTGAGCGTGAGCGCGAAAATGCGCAGCGCCGGACGATCGCAGCTCACCACTTTCATCTTGTCGAGCGAGGAGCGGAAATCGTCGAAGGAGCCGGCCTTGCTCAGCGCCCCCGTGCATTCGGAGGGGCCGGGAAAAAGCTTCAGCTCGACGCCGGAATGATAGAGCGCCAGCGCCGTCCCCGCCGCGAACAACAGCCCGAGCAGCGCCAGCGCGATGCGCGCGGCGCCCTCCCCGCCCCGCTGCAGCGCTATGGCCGCGAAGGCGGCGAGCGGAATGCCGGCGTAATAGGGTATGCGCTGCTTCAGGCACAGCTCGCAGGGGGCGAAGCCCATCGCCTCGAAGATCCAGGCGCCGCCTATGGTGGCGACGGCGACGCCGAGAACGACCAGCGCCGCGCGCCGCCGCGTGGAGAGCAGCGCCGCGATCACAGGAATTTCGCCGCCACGACGAATCCGACGACGACGATCGCCGCCATGCCGCCGACGAACACGCCGAAATTCGCCTCCAGCTTGTCGCGCAGAAAATCGCCGAAATGATTGATGGCGGCGGCGAGGATGAAGAAGCGCGCGCCGCGCGTGACGAGCGAGAGCGCGAGGAACAGGCCGAAATTATAATCCATCAGCCCGGAGACGATGGTGACGAGCTTATAGGGAATGGGGGTGAGCCCTTTCACCAGAATGAAGATGGCGCCCCATTGGGCGTAGAAGGCGCGCAGCGCCTCCATTTTGGCGGCGTAGCCATAGAGATCGATGAGCCAGAGGCCGATCGTGTCGTAGAACAGCGCGCCTATGGCGTAGCCGAGCGCGCCGCCCGCGACCGAGCCGACAGTGCAGATCGCGGCATAGAGCCAGGAGCGCTTCGGCTGCGCCAGCGACATGGGCAGGAGAATCACATCCGGCGGAACCGGAAAGAAAGAGCTTTCCGCGAAAGCTATGGCGCCGAGCGCGAGCGGCGCGTGCCGGCTGGCGGCGAGCGACATGGTCCAGTCGTAGAGCTTTTTGATCATTTTCCAACCGGTTCGGAAGGCGGAGCGCCTCTCGTTTATCATTTCGGCAGTCGGGAAGCGAGGCTCGAGGCTCGAAGATGTGCGAGGTCGCCTTGACGGAGGCTTCGGCCCGGCTAATATCCGCGCCGCGACGCCGGCCCCGCCGGCCCGCGCCCCTGTGGCGGAATTGGTAGACGCGCTCGACTCAAAATCGAGTTCCGCAAGGAGTGCTGGTTCGACTCCGGCCAGGGGCACCAATAATATTCATAAATTCAAATAGATAGCGCGCGCCCGCATTAGTAATGCGGCGGCGGGGGCTCTGGCGCGTCGCGGTGGCCGAGCGTCTGGAACTCCTCGCGCAATCGGGCGAGCTGCCGTTCCAGCGCATCGATCCTTCGCCATTGCGACGCGATGACGTCGTTCAGCTCGGCGACGGTCCTGTCCTGATGCGCGAGCGCCGTCTCCAGGGCGACGAGACGAGAGGACAATTCCGACAGCTCTTCGCTCATGAGGACTCCATTGCGCCGCACATCCCATCGGCCGGCGCGCGCATCCAAGCTTCGATCGCGCGGAAAGACAAGAGCTTCCGCTCCGCCGCCGCCCTCGCCGTCCCCTCGATCCGTCGCCACCGCCTTCAGCGCCACGGAGGCGGCGGAGGAGCGGCTGTCGACGCCGAGCTTCACGAAAATGCGCTCCAAATGCTCATGCACCGTGCGCGGCGAGATGCAGAGAATCTCGGCTATGTCGAGATTCGACTTGCCGCGTGCGAGCCAGCTCGCACCTCCGCCCTGCGCATAGACATCGCGTCCATGCGCCATGAAACGCAATATACGAGGCTGTTCCGCTCATGACCGCGCCCCTCCCAACGGCCTGCTGCGCGTCGGCGTCGGCGGCCCGGTCGGCTCCGGCAAGACGGCGCTGATGGATCGGCTGTGCAAGTTTCTGCGCGATAAATATCGTCTCGCCGCCATTACCAATGACATTTACACGAAGGAGGACGTTGAATTCCTCACCCGCTCCGGCGCGCTCGCGCCCGAGCGCATCGTCGGCGTCGAGACCGGGGGCTGCCCGCATACGGCGATCCGCGAGGACGCCTCGGCCAATCTCGCCGCCGTCGCCGAGATGAACCGCAAATTCCCGGATCTCGATCTCATTCTCATCGAGAGCGGCGGCGACAATCTCGCCGCGACCTTCAGCCCCGAGCTCGCCGACTTGACGCTCTATGCCATCGACGTCTCGGCCGGCGACAAAATTCCGCGCAAGGGCGGGCCCGGCATCACGCGCTCCGATCTTCTCGTCATCAACAAGATCGATCTCGCGCCGCTGGTCGGAGCCTCGCTCGAGGTAATGGATCGCGACGCCCGCCGAATGCGCGGCGAAGTCCCTTCGTCTTCGCCAATCTGAAAGAAAATGTCGGGCTCGAAACGATCCCCGCCTTCATCGAGCGCATGGGCGGGCTGACCCGCGCCGAGGCTCGGTGACGCCATTTCACGACTGCGCGACGAACACCTGATTGCGGCCGCCGGATTTCGCGGCGTAGAGCGCCTTGTCGGCGGCCTCCTTCAGCGCGGAGAGATCGCTCTCGCGCTCGAAGAGCGCGATACCGACGCTGACGGAGGAGAGGCCGTCGCCGAGCGCCGCCGCCGCCGAGAGATAGGCCGCGCGGATGCGCTCGGCCACCGCGACCGCCCGCGCCGCGTCCACCCGCGTCAGCAGCAGCGCGAATTCGTCGCCGCCGACGCGCGCCAGAAAATCGCCTACGCGAATATTGCGCTCCGCCACTTCGCCGAATGTGACCAGCGCCCGATCGCCCATGGAATGGCCGAAACTGTCATTGATGATTTTCAGCCGATCGAGGTCGAAGACGAGCAGCGCCGTGTCGCCCCGCCCGCGCGAATTGCGGATCGCCTGACTCGCCTTATGATCGAAGCTGCGCCGATTGAACAAGCCGGTCAGCGGATCGGTGGCCGCGACGCGCTTTTGACGCGCGACCGCCCTCTCCTTCGACAGCGCGAGCAGAATGAAGCCGATCAGAACGCCGTGGATCACGCCCTCGACCGGGAGGAGTTCGAGAAGAAGCGAGGCGTCGAACGTCCCGCCGGCCTCCATTCGCCAGCCGATCGCCGCGATGGCGCCGAGTTGGAAGCATCCATGTGCGACGACGAGCGCCGTCGCGACGCGCGAGGCGAAGCTTCGCTCCTTGGCGCTCGACCAGAATTCAAAGGCGAGCAGCGCGCAATAGGCCGCCGATATCGCGCAGCGGCCGATGAGGCGAATCTCTATCTCTCGCCACGGGAAGACGACGACCCACAGCGCCCCGCCGGCGAGAATGACCCGCCAGTCGACCGGGCGTCCATTGAAGACGCGGGCGCCGCCCCAGACCGCCGCCGTGCCCCATAAGGTCAGCGCATTGCCGAGCGAGATCGCGAGGAGAGGATGGGAGCCGCGCGCCGCGAGCAGCGCCAGCCCGCCGCAGACCAGAAACAGCGCCGCCGACCACCAGAGGTTTTCCCTCTCCTCTCGATCCTCGCGCCACATGAGCAGCACGAACAGGCCCAGCAATCCGGTGACGAGGGAATGGGTCGAGAACAATGTCATGAGACAGACCAGCATGGATGAGCGATCCACATGCGACGACCCGAGCCGCCCTCGACGGGCGCGGCCCGGCCGCAACGAAAGGAGCGCTCTAAAAGGCGCGATCGGCCGGACATGGAGCGGGCGATGGGAATCGAACCCACGACATACAGCTTGGGAAGCTGTCGTTCTACCACTGAACTACGCCCGCAGACCGCCCGAAGGTGACTATTCGTATAGGGTTTTTCCGCCCTGTGGGCAAGGTCCGACCAAGTCGCCGCGTCCGACCATGTCACCGCCGGTGGAAAACAATGGCGCGGCGGATCGCCGAATCGACGGGAGCTCCCGCAAAATCAGCCGCGCCGCCTCGGCGGCCCCGGCTCTCGCCGCCTCCGATAGCGGCGCGCCGGGCGCAAAGCTCTCTCCCTCGATCACGAACAGAACGCAAACAGCGGGCATTTCGCCGAGCGCGCGCGCGACACCGAGCGCCTCGGCGAGGCCGAGGCCGTGGCTCGACCAGCCGAAATGCAGGCGGAGCGGCGGGCCGTCGCCGCCGATCTCGAAGCGCCGCACGGTTCCGGGCGGAGCGCCGGACAAGGCCGCGTCGACGATGATCGCCGCGCCGGCCTTTTCGAGCGCGTCGAGAACGGCGCCCGACTCGCCCGGGCATTCGACGATTTCCGGCGCGCCCGCGTCCCGCAGCAGCGCCGCCACCGTGCGGCCGACGGCGTCGTCGCCGCGATCCGAATTGCCGACGCACAGAATGACGCAGCGCTCCATCTCAGCCCCGATCGATATCGAGGCGCAAAAAATGCGTCGAGCAGGAGATGCAGGGATCATGATTACGCACCGTCTGCTCGCAGCGATGACGCAGATCATCTTCCGGCAGATGCAGAAAGGCGCCGACGAGGCTCTTCAAATCCTCCTCGATCAACCCCTGATTTTGCGAGGTGGGCGGCGTGATGACGGCCTCGGCGATCGATCCGTCCGCCTCGAGCCGATAGCGATGATAGAGCATCCCGCGCGGCGCCTCCGTCGCGGCGAAGCCGACGCCGGCGCGCGGCTCGATCGCGATGTGAGGCGCTTCCGGCTCCTCATAGCGTGCGACGATGCGCAGCGCTTCATCCAATGCATAGACGGTCTCCACCGCGCGCACGATGATGCTGCGATAGGGATTGGCGCAAATCGATCCGATACCCGCCTCGCGCGCCGCCTCCTGCGCGAGCGGCGACAGCCGCTCGAAATTGAGCGCATAGCGGGCGAGCGGACCGACCAGATAGGGATCGTCGCCATGGCGCATCCGCGCATGGAGCGCCGTCGAGCGCTGGACGTGGAACTCCTCGAAGTTCGCCTCGAATTCTCGCGCGGGGATGTCGAGGCCGCGGCTCGAGACGATGCGGCCCTCGTTGAACGGATATTCGCCCGGATGACGAAGCGACACGAAGACGTAATCGCGCGCGCAATCGGGAAAATCGAATCCGGCGACGAAACGTACGACCTCCAGCGCCTGCTCCAACGCGCGCTCGAGGCGCTCGCCGAGCGCGCGCAGCTCGCTCTTGCGCGGCGCGCGATAAAAGCCGCCGACGCGCACATTGATCGGATGAATCTCGCGCCCGCCGATGAGCGTCATGATCTCATTGCCGACCTTCTTGATCGCGAGCCCGCGCCGCACGATATCGCCATGGTCGCGCGCCATTTCGACGCCGCCGGCGTAGCCGAGAAAATCCGGCATATGCAGCATATGCACATGCAGCATGTGGCTCTCGATCCACTCGCCGCAATAGAGCAGGCGCCGCAGATCGCGCAGCGGTCCGGTCACGGCGACGCCGAGCGCATCCTCGATCGCATGGACGGCGCTCATCTGATAGGCGACAGGACATATGCCGCAAATGCGCGCGGCGATATCGGGCGCCTCGGCGAAGGCGCGCCCGCGCATCAGCGCCTCGAAAAAGCGCGGCGGCTCGAAAATCGTCAGCGCCGCGCTCGTCACCACGCCGTCTCGCACGGTGATTTCGAGCCCGCCCTCGCCTTCCACCCGCGCCAGCGCGCCGACAGAAATGGTTCTACTCGTCATGGCGCTCGCTCTCCTCGCGGAAGGCCTCGGCTTGCGCGTTGAATGTGCGATAGACGCGCTGCAGCGCTCGCTCATCCATGCCGAGCGCCGCGAGCTGCGCGCTCAGCGATGGCGCATTGGGCGTCTCGGCGGGGCCGAAGCAGCCATAGCAGCCGCGATCATAGGAAGGACACAGCGCGTCGCAGCCGGCATGAGTGACGGGACCGAGACAGGGCGTTCCATGCGCGACCATCACGCAGACATTGCCCTTCAGCTTGCATTGCAGACAGACGCTATGCGACGGCGTCGCCGGCTTGCGGCCGGCGAGAAAGCTCGAGATCACCTCGATCAGCTGGCCCTTGTCGATCGGACAGCCGCGCAGCTCGAAATCGATCTTCACGTGATCCGAAATCGGCGTCGATGTCGCGAGCGTATGGATATAGTCCGGCCGCGCATAGACGATCGACGCATATTCGCGCACATCGGCGAAATTGCGCAGCGCCTGTATGCCGCCGGACGTCGCGCAAGCGCCGATGGTGACGAGCGCGCGCGAGCGGCGCCGCACATCCTGTATGCGCTCGGCGTCATGCGGCGTGGTGATCGAGCCCTCGACGAGCGAGAGATCATAATTGCCGCGGATCGGCGCGCGCGTCGCCTCTGGAAAATAGGCGATATCGAGCGCCTGCGCGACGGCGAGCAGTTCGTCCTCGCAATCGAGCAGGCTGAGCTGACAGCCGTCGCAAGAGGCGAATTTCCATACCGCGAGCCGCGGCGCAGACGGCGTCCGATGTCCTTGCCCGCTCATGCTCAGATTTCCTTCTTCGCGATGAGGCCGCGCAATTGCGAATAGGGAAACACCGGCCCGTCGCGGCAGATGAAGACCGGCCCGAATTGGCAATGGCCGCACCAGCCGATCGCGCATTTCATATTGCGTTCCATGGAAAGATAGACGCGCTCTTGCGCGACGCCCCGCTCGAGCAGCGCATTGGCGACGAAGCGCATCATGATCTCCGGTCCGCAGAGCATGGCGAGCGCATTGGCGGCGTCGAATTGCGCACGCGACAGCAGCGTCGTCACCACGCCGACATTGCCGCGCCAATCGCCGCGCGCATGATCGACCGTCGCCTCCACCTCGACGTCGAGCCGCCCGCGCCAGGCTTCGAGCTCGTCGCGAAAGAGAATATCCGCCGGGCTGCGCGCGCCGAACAAAAGAAGAATACGGCCGTATTTCTCGCGCTCGGCGAAGAGGCGATAGAGCGCCGGCCGCAGCGGCGCGAGGCCAAGTCCGCCAGCGACGACGATCACATCGCGCCCCTCCGCCTCCACCATCGGCCAACCGCGTCCAAAGGGTCCGCGCAGGCCGATCGGCTCCCCCACATGCAGCTCTGTGAGCGCGCGCGAGACGGCGCCGACAGCGCGGATCGTGTGAACGAGCCGCGCGCTATTGGCCGAATCGCCGCTGACGCTGATCGCCGCCTCGCCGACGCCGAAAGCGGTGAGCATGTTGAATTGCCCCGGCGCGAAATCGAAAGCGCCGCCCTCGATTTCGAGAGTCACGACATCCGCGATCTCGCGCTTTCGCTTCACGACGCGGGCGACACGCGGAATCATGGGATCGGCGATGCTCGCCGCGGAAAATGCATCAGTCATGGGCGCCATAAATGTCGATCATCTGCATTCGCGCGGCCTGCAATCGCTCGACCAGCGGCGGCATGAAACGCTTCATCATGTCATAGCCGAGCCGTGGATCGGCCTCGCTCTTGCGGCGCAGGCAGGCGGCGTCGACGGCGATGGCGCGGACGAGATCGATCGCGCGCGCATCATATGTCCAGCGATAGGGCGGCACGAGCCAGGAGAGGCCGCAGAGATCGCCCTCATGCAGCGTCTGCACGGTGACGGCGCCGCGCGCCGGATCGCGCAGCTCTATGGCGACGCTTCCATTGCGCAGCAGAAAGAACCAATCGGCGCTGTCGCCTTCATGAAAAAGATATTGGCCCGGATCGAAGCGCGCATTCTTCGCGCAGCCGGAGACGAGCGCGACGAATCCCGCATCCATGCCGGCAAAAAAGCGATGCTCTTTGACGATATGCTCGATGCTCTCGATCATGTCGCGCCTTTCTGCGCGTCGCTCTCGCGAATGGCGCGCGCCTCCTCGGTCAAGTCTATGCCGACGGGACACCAGACGATGCAGCGTCCGCAGCCGACGCAGCCGGAGCTTCCGAATTGGTCGTACCAAGTGGAGAGCTTATGCGTCATCCATTGGCGATAGCGCGATTTGACGCTCTGCCGCACGCTGCCGCCGTGAATATAGGAAAAATCCAGCGTGAAGCAGGAATCCCAGCGCCGCGAGCGCTCGCTCTCGAGGCCTGTGAGATCGCTCGCATCCTCGACGCTGGTGCAAAAGCAGGTGGGGCAGACCATTGTGCAATTGGTGCAGGCGAGGCAGCGCGCCGCGACATCGTCCCAGCGCGGATGCTCGAGATTGCGCGCGAGCAATTCCCGCACATCGCCGGCCTCGAGACTGCGGCCCATGTTCTCGGCCGTATGCGCGAGAATAGCCTCCGCCTCCTCTGTCTCGCTCGCGCTCGCCGCGCGACGCGGCAGAGAGTCGAGAAGCGCCCTCCCCGCATCCGTGCCGATCTCGACGAGAAAGGAGCTTCCGACGACGATTTCGGTGAGCGCTATGTCGAAGCCCACGGTCGCCTTCGGCCCCGTATCCATCGAGACGCAGAAGCAGGCGCCGCCGGCGACGCCGCAATTCACCGCGACGACGAAGACGTCCTCGCGCCGCGCGCGATAATGCGGATCGGCGTAAGCGCCGCCGAGGAACACGCGGTCTTGAATGGCGATGGCGTGCAGCTCGCAGGAGCGCGCGCCGATGAAGGCGAATTTCTCGGCGCGAGTCGGCTCGGCCTCGACGCGCAACGCGTCGCCCTCACGCCGCGCGCGCCACAGGCGCAGCACGGGCGGGTGCAGCAGCTTTTTCCAGGATTGCGGGCCGACGACATAGCCGAACAAGGCTTCGTCATTGCGGCGCGTCAGCCGATAATGGCCGCCGTCCTGCTCATCGCCGACGCCGCGCGGCAGATCGTCCAGCGTGGCGATCTCGTCATAGACGATCGCCTCGTCGCGCACGGTCGGGCCAATGAGCGCATAGCCCTGCCCGCGCAGAGCCTCGAGCAGAGCCTCGAGGCCGGCGGCGTCGACGATGGAACGGGCCTCGGCCATGCCTTTGTCCATTGTCTCGAATCTAGCGTTCGAAATCGGCGCGGCGTCTCGGCGCGCGACGACGCTCCGTCGAACCGGCGGCCCTCGTTGATCTCATCGAATTATTGCAGTTTCCCGACAAAAATCGACGCGACGCGCTGTCGCGCCGCATCAGACGAGAATCATGACGATCGCAATGGCGATTGTGAAGATATTTTCAGTCGGCGCATAAGCCATGCATCGGCTCGGGTTCAGCGGATCATAGCTTATTTCGACTTCGTCGTTCGCTTCGGCGCTAATACGTACTTGACCGAAGGTTTGCTGGAGGTCGGAAACATATCGGCGATCGGATATGACATACGCGACCTCGATCTTATCTTCTATGACCTCACTAGGCAGCGTCTGACGTTCCACAATCGTTCCCGTCACACGCCCCCAATGTCTGTAGCGGAGGAGATTGAATGCCGCCAGGACCAGCAGCAGACATCCCGGGATCACAAAAATGTGATGAACGCTCTGGAACGACATCTTAGTCTCCGATCAGCCGCTCTCGGACGCGCTCACGGCGCCTTGAAATGTTTGGAGAGCTTCAGCTCCTGTCCCTGATAATTCGAGACGCCGCCTTGGCCATAGAGAATCTTCGGCTCGGCGGCCATTCGCTCATAGACGAGCCGGCCGATGACCTGCCCGTCCTCTAAAATAAAGGGCACGTCATGGCTGCGCACTTCCAGCACGGCGCGGCTGCCGGGCAGGCCCTGCGCGCCATAGCCGAAGCCGGGGTCGAAAAAGCCGGCGTAATGCACGCGGAACTCGCCCATTGCGGGGTCGATCGCCATCATCTCGGCCGAGAGATGGGAGGGAATGCGGATGCGCTCGCGCGAGGCGAGAATGTAGAACTCGTTCGGATCGAGGATGAGCTTGCCGCGACGCGGCGCGAGGCGCTCCCAATAATCCTCAATGGCGTAATGATCGACGCGATCGACATCGATCACATCCGTATGCTTTTGCGCGCGATAGCCGACGACATCGCCGAGCCCGTCCAGCGCGACGCGCAGGATCACGCCGTCGCGCAGCGTCAGCTCGCCATCGGCGAGCGGCGCGCGCGAATGCTGGGCCGCGAGCGCGGCGTCAGAGAGCGTCGCTTCGCCGACGACCGCGCGCCGACGCAGGCGCAGCTGATCGAGCCGCGAACCCTGCCGCGCCCGCACGCTAAAGCTGCGCGGCGAGACCTCGGCATAGAGCCGCCCGCGATAGCCGGCCGCGACATGATCGAAAATCTCGGTGTCGTCGGTGATGAGGCGGGTGAAAATATCGAGCCGCCCGGTCGAGCTCTTGGGATTGGCGACGCCGGAGATATCCTCCGGCAGATGCAGGCTCTCGAGCAGCGGAATCACATAGACGCAGCCACGCTCGAGCACCGCGCCAGCGCCGCGCAGGTCGATCTCGTCATAGGTCAGCTCGGCGAGCAGCGCCTCGACGCTGCGGCGCTTGCCGGGGAGAAAGCTGGCGCGGACGCGATAGGCCGTCGGGCCGAGGCGCAGATCGAGGCTCGCCGGCTGATGCTGGCCCTCCTCGATCGGCAGCGTCGCGACAATCGCGCCGGAAGCCGCCAATTCTCGGATCTGCTCGCAGGAGAGCACGCCATGGACGGCGGACGCCATCGAAACTCCTATCACAACGGTTCAGTCGTTGTGGGACCTTACACGCCCGACGCCATCGTCTTCTAGTGGCGATAAAATCGGTGCGCTGCAAGGATGCGGCAGAGTGTTGACTTGGCCGCGTCCTTCGGTTCATTCTGTTAAACGAACGCGTGGTTCTTTGAGCCGGCCGGCTTGCCGCCACGTAAAACAAGGCGCTAAAAGGCCGGGTTTCCTCGTGAAATCCGCTTTTTGTCGCCGTGGCGCGCCCCGCGCGCCGCAGGGGAGACCTAAGTTGAGCGACGACGAGAAGAAACTGCGCCCCGCGACACGGCTCGTGCATGGCGGGGGGCTGCGCTCGCAATTCGGCGAGCTCTCCGAGGCGATGTTCCTCACGCAGAGCTTCGCCTATCCCACGATGGAGGCCGCCGAGGCGCGCTTCAAGGGCGAGGACCCGGGCTTCATCTATTCGCGCTTCTCCAATCCGACCGTCGCAATGTTCGAGCAGCGCATGTGCCTGCTCGAGGGCGCCGAGGCGGCGCGCGCCACGGCGAGCGGAATGGCCGCCGTCACCGCCGCGCTGCTGGCGCAGCTTCGCGCCGGCGATCATATTGTCGCGGCGCGGGCGCTGTTCGGCTCCTGTCTCTATGTGGTGGAGGATCTGCTGCCGCGATTCGGCGTCGCCTCGACCTTGGTCGATGGGGCCGATCTTTCGCAATGGAAGGCCGCCGTCCGCGAGGAGACCAAGCTCTTCTTCCTCGAGAGCCCGACCAATCCCGGCCTCGAGGTCTATGACATTCGCGCCATCGCCGAGATCGCCCATGAGGCCGGCGCGCGGCTCGTGGTCGACAATGTCTTCGCCACGCCTCTGCTGCAAAAGCCCTTCGAATTGGGCGCCGATGTCGTCGTCTATTCGGCGACCAAGCACATAGACGGCCAGGGCCGCTGCCTGGGCGGCGTCATTTTGGCGTCGCAGGCGCTGATCGAGGAGAATATCCATAATTTCCTGCGCCAGACGGGGCCGGCTCTGTCGCCCTTCAACGCCTGGACCATGCTGAAGGCGCTGGAAACTCTGCCGCTGCGCGTCGCGCAGCAGACGGCGAGCGCGGCGCGGATCGCCGATTTCCTCGCCGAGCAGAAGGAGATCGCCCGCGTTCTCTATCCTTTCCGCGCCGATCATCCGCAGGCGGAGCTGGCGCGGCGGCAGATGACGGGCGGCGGCACGCTGGTGACTTTCGACGTCGCCGGCGGCAAGGCGGCGGCCTTCCGCCTCGCCAACGCGCTGAAAATCGTCAAGATTTCCAATAATCTCGGCGACGCCAAGAGTCTCGTCACCCATCCGGCGACGACGACGCATCAGCGGCTGACGCCACAGGCGCGGGCGCTCATCGGCGTCGGCGATGGGCTGCTGCGTCTCTCGGTCGGGCTCGAGGATACGGATGATCTCCTCGACGATCTTGCGCGCGGCCTTTCCGCCGCGCGCGGCTGAACGGTCAGAACTGGCCGAATTTCGCACGGCGCTCGAGGTTGATGAGGCGGCCGCTGCGCCGCGCAGCGACAACGGGCGCCGGCCGCGGCTTTTCCTCCGGCTGCGGGAGCGGAACGCCGATCACGCCGCGCGTCTCGAACAGCCCGAAGGTGCGGCGCTCGCCGGCGAGCGTCCGCAGAAAATCGCGGAAAAACGCGCCGACGCCGGCGCGATCGTTCATCGAAAATCCAAACAATCTCCCCTCCCCGCGCCGCCTTTCGCGACGCATCATCTTTTTTCGAAACCACGTGCCGACGCCCGCGAGACGGCGGGCGGTCGAATTCGGTCGGAAGTCAGATGGAGAGAGGCGGCGCCCGCGCCCGCCGCGCATGATCGGGCTCGAAAATAGCCGCGCGTCGGACCGTCGCCGCCCATTCGGCCCCGGTCCAGCCCGGCGAAGCAATCCGCGCGATTTCAGGAGACGCCGCCAGAGGAGCCGCGACGCCGCAGCAAAGGGCGCAGAGATCACAGAGCTCAGGTCCCGCCTCGGCATGGCCCGCAGGGACGACCGAAGGCGCTGCTCTGCTATCGGCGAAGGCCGCGCAAATCTGCCCCGGAGCGAGCGCGGATCGGGCGAGCCCAGCCGTCGCCGGCGCAATAGCCTGAACGGCCAAAGCCAACGAAAACAGCAATATGCTGGCCAAATTCCGACGCATGAACGCTCCTGCCTGCGACGGGACGAAAGTCTGTCGCAATTCACCCCGCGGAGCAAGAGACGAGGCGGCGGGGAATGTGATGCGCCGCAGCATCACCTCCCCGTCGTCGCGTCGCATTCGGCTGCAAACGCTCTATTTCGCGCCGAGCTTCATATCGGAGAACATCCCCGATGCCGGACCGCCGAAGTCATATTTCAGACCGAGGAAATAGGTCCGTTGCGGATATGGGTTCGGATTGACGTAATATTTCCAACGGCCGATATTGTCGACGCCGGCGTTGAGCGTCCATTCCTTCGTGAGCTTATAGGTCGCCTTGGCGTCGAAGACGAGATATTCATTGTCGACGCTACCGTAAATATTGTGATTGAAGTCAGAATTATTGAGGCTGACGAAGGCCGCCGAACCATAGCGCACGCCCGCCGCAATCGAAAACTCGTCGGTCGGCGCATAGGAGGCGACAGCGCGGATGCGGATGCGCGGAATGCGCGGATATTGCATCCCCTGAATCCAGGGCTGCTGATAGTCGGACACGATCTTGGCGTCGGTGAAGGTCACGCTGCCGTTGAAGTCGAGACCTTTCCAGACGATGTCCTTCAGCACGACGGAGCCTTCGACGCCGCGGAAGATCGCCTTGCCGATGTTGGAGTTCTGCGACACCGGGATACCGGTGGTGAAGTCGGTCTGCGAGACGATCGAGTTCCAGCGATGGTCCATGAACAGCGAGATGCGCGGCCGCGCCTCGCCGATGAGGCCGCCGAACACATTCTCCGTCACATATTCGCCGGTCAGGTCATAGGACGTGCCGCTCTCCGGCTGTAGCGTCGGATTGCTGATAGAGACGGAGTTGGGCCCCGAGATGTTCTGGAACAATTCGAGCACGGTGGGGAAGCGATAATAGCGTCCGACCGAGCCGCGCAGCGTGAAATCGGGGAAGACCTGATATTCGATCGCCGCCTTGGGCGAGAAGGTCGGCTTGGAGACCGCGGGCAGAGTGGGCGGCGTGACCAGCATGGGCGGCCAGCCGGCGAAGCCCGGCGCATAGTTCTGGCCGAGCGTGTTGTTGACGCCGCCGAAGGCGCTCCAGAACTCCTGGCGCCCGCCCACGGTCAGCTTCCATTTCGGCGCGAACCACCAGACCTCTTGCAGATAGAGCGCCTTGGTCTCGGTCTTGCCGAGGTTTATCGCCTGGATGGAGTTGTAGTAATTATCGGTGAAGACATTGGTGTTGGTCTGCGTCTGCGCCAGCGAATAAATGTCCCAATGCGCGCCGACCGAGACTTCGTGCCGGCCGAGCTCGGTCCATTCGGGACGCCAGACGCCGCGAATGTCGAGCGTATGCCAGAAGCTGCCGGTCAGATTGACGTTGGAGCCCCGCGGATTGATCGAATAGGAGGTTCCGGCGGCGTTGGGCAGCCAGCCATAGGCGCGCGCCGTATTATTGTAGTCGCGCAGATAATTGTAAGAGCTTCCCGAGATATCGAAGTCGAAGACGCCCTTGGTGTCCGACTTCAAGGACAGCGCCTGCATCAGATGCGAGGCGTTGCCATGGCTCGGATTGACGGTGAAGGGAAAGACGGCGTTGCCGACCTGCACATTGCCGTTCTGCGTATTATAGATCGGCACGCCATTGGCGTCGCGTATGTAGGTCGTCGGAAAAGTGTCGTCGATCAGCGACCAGAAGCCGAGCTGATAAGTGGCGTGGATTTTGGGCGCCAGCTCGTAGTCGAGCTTTATTTTCGCCATATGCTGCTGGGAATGGTCGGCCTGATTGGCGCCGCCGACGAAACGCGGATTGCCCGCCTGATCGACGTCGGCGAAGCCGCCGAGAATCGGCGTTCCGCTCACCTTGCCCGTCTTGACATTGCCGCCGGGGAAAGTCTGCGACTGGCCTTGCGCGTCGAGCCGGTCATAGCTGACCCAGAAGGAGAGATCATTGATCTTATGGCCGACGAGGAGGTTCATGTCGCCGGCGAGCGCAGTCTCTTTCGAGCCATAGAGCGAAAAAGTCTGCACGCCGGCGTTGCCCGCGAAGTGAACCTCGAAATTCTCCGGCATACGCGTCGTGATCGTCATCACGCCGCCCATCGAATTGCCGGGGTAGAGGGCGGAGAAGGGTCCGTAGATGAGATCGACGCGGTCGATCTCGCCGGGCGACACCATGCCCCAGCGCGGCGCGGTGCTGAATGTGTTGCCGAACAGATTTGAGATCAGCATATTGTCGGCGTAGACGAGGTTCTGCGCGCCGGCGATCGGCGTGTTGACGCGCGTCTGCAATATGCCGTTGCGGTCGCCGATGAAGCGCTCGCGCACGAGCACGCTCGGCATATATTTCATCGTCTCGGCGGTGGTCATGACATTGACCGTGCGGTCGATGTCGGCGCGGGTGACGCTCTCCACCACGGCGGGAATATTGTCCGGAATGGCGCGGCGGACCGGCGCCTCCGGCCCACGCCCGGAGCCCTGTCCCTGGGCGGGTTTCTGTTCGCCGGCGATGTCGATCGACGGCAAGGCCTCTTGCGCGCGCGCCGCTCCGGCGGCGAGTGACAAGGTCAGCGCGCAGGCGGAGGCGCCGCGCAGCAAATGGAAATGATCGCTCATTCTGGTCTCCTGCGCCTTCGGTCGGGCGCTTTTCGACGCGCCGCGGCTCGCCAAAGCCGGCGCGCATCGTCTCGATGGGGAGGTTGGTCTCGATGGGATGGATCGGAGCGGCGCGCGCTCGCCGACGCTCCGGCGTCCGCGTGACATCGCCTCGTCGGCCGCAGCGCTCGGGCGGCGGCGCCGTCGTGTCAGGAAAATGCGGGCGGGGCGCGGGCCCCATGGGCATGGGCGCGGCCAGAGCCGACGCCGGCCACAGCATCCCGGCTCCAATCCGCATCGGCGACGCGGCGCCGGTCGAGCGCACGGCCTGCGAGGGAATAGGGCAGCAGGGGCGAGAAGCCGCCGAGACAAAGCTGGCAGGTGAGGCAGGCGCCAGCGTCCCTATGGCCGCCGGCCGGCGCGCGCCGGTCGCTCTCTACGCCGGCCGCCTCGCAATAGGCGAAGTCGCCGCGGCCATGCGCGCCGGCGATGGGAGCGCCGAGCGCATAGGCGGCGCTCAGCGCCTGAAGCGCCAGAGCGACGACCGCCAACATGCCGCGGAGAGAAATTCGACGCATCGCCACCATTCGCCGCTCGGGAGATTTTCCCACGCCGAAGCTACGCGCCGAAGACGGCGCGAGCAATCGAGCTCATCGTCGACGGAGCGTCTTTTCCTTGACCCGTGTCAATTATGTCACAGATTTTGCTACGCAGATGCGGGTCGGCGCCGGCTTTTGCGGCGGGGCGCCGACACATTCCACATTCCCCTTCGGCGCGCCGCGTCCTAGAGTAGGCCTCATGTATATATCCGTCACTCGCGACATTCAGGTCACCGCGCTGCCCGACTTCCTGCCGGAGCAGTCGGACCCCGCCAACGATCGTTTCGTCTGGTCCTATACGATCGAGATCGCCAATCTCGGCAAGGAGCGCGTCCAATTGCTGTCACGCCATTGGATCATCATCGACGCCTATGGGCGTCGGGAAGAAGTGAAAGGACCCGGAGTGGTCGGCGAGCAGCCAATTCTCGAGCCCGGCGAGACGTTCCGCTACGCCTCGGGCTGTCCGCTCTCGACGCCCTCCGGACTGATGAAGGGAAGCTATACGATGATCACTCCCTACGGCGAGACCTTCGACATAGA
The DNA here is from genome assembly GCF_011378635.1 of Methylosinus sp. RM1. NCBI lineage: Bacteria > Pseudomonadati > Pseudomonadota > Alphaproteobacteria > Hyphomicrobiales > Methylocystaceae > Methylosinus > Methylosinus sp. RM1. The sequence goes on along the minus strand of NZ_WOVC01000013.1, from coordinate 62,170 downwards.
AGTGCCGGCCTTCTCGCTGGACAGCCCGCTCTCCAAGCCGACTCTCAACTGAGCCGGCCCATGTCGCAGAACATGTCGACCCTCGAGCGCGCGATCGAGCTGACCGGCCGGCTCGTCGCCTTCGACACGGAGAGCTCCAAATCCAATCTGGCGCTCATCGATTTCGTCGAAGGCTATTTGCGCGCGCAAGACGTGCCGTTCATCCGCGCGCCCAACGCCGAGGGCGACAAGGCGGCGATCTTCGCGACGATCGGCCCGCAAATCGAGGGGGGCGTGGTGCTCTCCGGCCATACCGATGTGGTGCCGGTCACGGGGCAGAATTGGACCGCCGATCCTTTCACTCTGCGCCGCGAGAGCGACCGGCTGCTCGGCCGCGGAGCCGTCGATATGAAGGGCTTCGGCGCGGTTTGCCTCGCCATGGTCCCGGAATTCAAGGCGGCGGGGCTGAAGCGCCCCATCCACCTGTTTCTCAGCTATGACGAGGAGACCACCTGCCTCGGGCCGCTCGACCTGCTGGGCCGGCTCGGCTATGAGCTGCCGCGGCCGGCGGCGGCCGTCATCGGCGAGCCGACCTCCATGCAGGTGGCCGATGCGCATAAGAGCGTGACGACCTTCGTCACCAGGGTCCGCGGCTATGAGATTCATTCCGCCAATCTGCATCGCGGCGTCAGCGCGGTGCATGTCGCTCTGCTGCTCGGGGCGGAGCTGCTGCGAATCGGCGAGGAGCTGGTCGCCGCGGGCGATCCGACCGGGCGTTTCGATCCGCCCTATTCCACCCTGCATATCGGCGCGATAGAAGGCGGGACGGCGCGCAATATCGTCGCCAAGGACTGCGTCTTCCATTGGGAAGTGCGCGGCGTGCCGGGAACCGACGCAGCCCGAATCGTCGAGGAGCGCATTTCCGCCTATTCGGCGGAGCTGACGCAGCGTTTCTTCGCGCCCTTTCCCGGAACCGGGATCGAGACCCGAATGGAGGTGGAGGTTCCAGGCCTCGCGCCGCAGCCGGGCTCGCCGGCGGAAACCCTGGCGCTGCGGCTCGCCCACGCCAACCGCACCATCGCCGTGCCTTACGCCTCCGAGGCGGGGCACTTCCAGCAGACCGGCATTCCGAGCGTCATATGCGGCCCCGGCCGCATAGACGAGGCGCATCAGCCGGACGAATATATAGAAGTGAGCGAACTTTCGGCCTGCGTCGATTTCATGCGCGGCCTCGCCCGCGAGCTCGGCGCCTAGGCTAGAGGCGCCGAGCGTCGCGCGATGTTCGGCTCAGTAGCAGGCCCAGACCCAATAGCCGGCCCAACGCCAGCACGGCCCGACCCCGTAATTATACCAGCGCCCGTGCCAATAACGGCCGCGGCCGTAGCCATGGCCGCCGCCATGCCAACCGCCGCCGCCATGCCAGCCGCCACCATGGCCGCCGCCCCAGTGGCCGCCGCCGTGACCGCCCCCGTGCCAACCTCCACCGCCATGGCCTCCGCCCCAGTGACCGCCGCCGTGACCGCCCCCGTGCCAACCTCCACCGCCATGGCCTCCGCCATGGACGCCGCCCCAGTGGCCGCCGCCGCCATGGCCGCCTCCGTGACCTCCGCCCCAGTGGCCGCCGCCATGGCCGCCCCCGTGGCCGCCGCCGTAATGCTGAGCGAGCGCCTCGGCCGGCAGCGCCAGAGCGGCGCCCAGCGCGAGAACGAGCGACAATTTCTTCGACATCGGTATCTCCTCAACCTTCGCTGCGAAGCGCGCGGAGCCTCTCCGCCCCGATGCTTCCATGAAGCGACATATCCCCCGCCGAGGCCGCCGACTGTGAGTTGTCGCACAGAGCTCGCCGAAATCATAACCGGGAGCGGCGTTGCGCCGCGGCGCCGGCCGCCATTGATTTCGAGATAAGGCCGGCTATAGTCCGCGCCCGTTGCAAGGCGGCATCCTGCCGGCACGAAGGCGCGCGCGCCGCTTCCAAGAGATCGAACATGAAATTGATCCAGACCGCCCAAGCTCAGACCGACGCCCCTGCGGCGACGCCCCCCGCTCCGCCCGCCCCCACGGCGCCGCCCGTTCCGGCGCCTCCCGCGGCGCCGCCGGTTCCGCCGAGCGCGACGGTGCAGACCACGCCGGACGCCGCCGCTCCGCCCGCGCCTCCGGCGCCCGACATGATCTCACAGATCGTCCCGCTGCTGTTCGTCACGCTGATCGTCTATTTCATCGTGCTGCGCCCGCAGGCGCGCCGCACGAAGGAACAGAAGGAATCGCTCAAGAACGTGCGGCGCGGCGACACCGTCGTCACCAGCGGCGGGCTCATCGGCAAAGTGACGAAGGTCGTCGACGACGCTGAAGTGGAGGTCGAGCTCGCCCAGAATATTCGCGTGCGCGCGCTGCGCTCCGCCATCGCCGAGGTGCGCGCCAAGGGCGAGCCGGTGAAGGATCAAGCGGCCTCGCGCTAGCCCTCTCGAAGAATGCGCCGCCCCGTCCCGGCCGCCCCTCCGGCGCCGGGACAAATCCCTCAGGACCGCCTCTCAAGGACCGACGATCCATGCTGCGCTTCGCCACCTGGAAGATCATCGCCATACTGGCGCTGACGCTCGCCGCCGTTCTCGTCATCGTCCCGAGCACGCTCGCGCCGGCGAGCTTCAAGGCGCTCGAACGCGCCCTGCCGTCCTGGGCGCAGCCGCGCACCATCGTGCTCGGCCTCGATCTGCAAGGCGGCTCCTATGTGATGCTGGAGGTGGACAAGGCCTCGGTCCTGCACACGCAGGTGACCAATCTACGCGACGACGTCCGCCGCATCCTGCGCGAGGAGAAGGTCGCCATCACCGGCGGCATCGGAACGCAGGCCCGCGGCGTGCAACTTCGCATTCCCGACGCCGCCGACCGCGCCAAAGTGCTGCCGAAATTCCGCAATCTGGCAAACAGCTTCGCCGGCGCGAAAATCGGCGGCGCGCCGCCGCTCGAAGTGCGCGATTCGGGCGACGGACTGGTCCAGATCACGGTCACCGACGCCGGCGTGACGGACAAAGTCCGCCACGCCGTCGACCAATCGATCGAAGTGATCCGCAAGCGCGTCGATGCGCTCGGCACGCGCGAGGCCAGCATTCAGCGCGAGGGCGACGACCGTATCAACGTCCAGGTGCCGGGCCTCCAGGACCCCAAGCAGCTGAAGATCGTTCTCGGCGAGACCGCCAAGCTCGAATTCCGCCTCGTCGCCGAGCCGGGCCAAAGCCCGTCCGAGCTGGAAGAGCTCGAGCAATCCGATCAATCCGGCAAGATCGCCATCGAGAAGCAGGTCATGGTGCAGGGCGAGGATCTGACCGACGCTCAGCCCGGCTTCGACCAGCAGCGCGGCGGCGAGCCGGTGGTGAATTTCCGCTTCAACATTCGCGGCGCGCAGAAATTCGGCGAGGTGACCTCCAAAAACGTCGGCCGGCTCTTCGCCATCGTGCTCGACAACAAGGTGATTTCCGCGCCGCGCATTCTGCAGCCGATCACCGGCGGCTCCGGCCAGATCTCGGGCCATTTCACGGTCGAGCAGGCCAACAACCTCTCGATCCTACTGCGCGCCGGCGCCCTGCCCGCCAAGCTGAACATCATCGAGGAGCGCACCGTCGGTCCCGGCCTCGGCCAGGATTCGATCGACGCCGGCAAGCGCGCGGCTTACGTCGGCGCCGGCCTCGTCGTCGTCTATATGCTCATCACCTATGGCGTGTTCGGAATCTTCGCCAATCTGGCGCTGTTCGTCCATATCGCCTTCATCTTCGCCGGCCTGGTGCTGCTCGGCTCGACGCTGACCTTGCCGGGCATCGCCGGAATCGTGCTGACGATCGGCATGGCGGTCGACTCCAATGTGCTGATCTATGAGCGCATCCGCGAGGAGCAGCATGGCGGGCGCTCGATCCTCGCCTCGCTCGACGCCGGCTTCAACCGCGCCTTTGCGACCATCGTCGACTCCAATGTGACGATGTTCGTCGCCGCGGCGATCCTCTACTTTCTGGGCTCCGGCCCGGTGCGCGGCTTCGCCGTGTCGCTCGCGCTCGGCATTCTGACGACCATCGTCACCGCCGTCACCATGACGCGGATGATGATCGCGATCTGGTATCATTACGCGCGCCCGACGCGCCTGCCGATCTGAGGGTGAAACCGACATGAAGCTGCTGCGTCTCGCCCCGGAGAACACCAAGTTCCCCTTCATGCGGTTCCGCCGCGTGAGCTATCCGTTCTCGGCCTTTCTCTCCATTTGCTCACTGCTGCTGTTCTTTCTCAGCGGCATGAATTTCGGCATCGACTTCGCCGGCGGCACGGTCATCGAATTGCGCGCCAAGACCGGCGACGCCGAGATCGCGACGCTGCGCTCGACCATGGAGAAGCTCGAGCTCGGCGACGTCGAGGTGCAGGCCTTCGGCAATCAATCGGATGCGACGATCCGCTTCGGACCGCAGAAGGGCGGCGACGTCGCCCAGCAGGCGGCGGTCGAAAAGGTCCGCGGCTCGGTCGGCTCCGACTATGAGCTGCGCCGCGTCGAGGTGGTCGGCCCGCGCGTCTCCGGGGAGCTGGTGCAGTCCGGCACGCTCGGCGTCGTGCTCTCCATCGTCGCCGTGCTCACCTATTTGTGGTTCCGCTTCGAATGGCAATTCGCCGTCGGCGCGGTCATCGCCACAATGCACGATCTTCTGCTCACCGTCGGCTTCTTCTCGCTCACCCATCTCGAATTCAACACGACGTCGATCGCGGCGATCCTGACCATCGTCGGCTATTCGCTGAACGAGACCGTCGTCGTGCTCGACCGTATTCGCGAGATGATGCGCAAATATAAGAAAATGCCGACCGATCAGATGATCGACCTCTCCATCAACGCCGTGCTGCCGCGCACGATCATGACGGCGACGACGGTGTTTCTGGCGCTGCTGTCGCTGGCGATCTTCGGGGGCCATGTGATCCGCTCCTTCTCGCTCGCCATGATCTGGGGCATTTTCGTCGCCACCTATTCCTCCGTCTTCATCTGCTCACCCATGCTGATCTATCTCGGCCTGCGCAACGAGGACACCGACAAGGCGCCGGAGACGGCGCCGAGCAAGGCCGCCAAAGCGACGACGCGCGCCAAGCCCAAAGCGGCCTGATGGCCGAGCAGGGTCGAGGCTTCGTTCCGGGCCGCCATAAGATAGAGTCCTATGGTGGCGGCGGCTTTCGCTTCGCGGAAATGTCGCATCGCGGCTCGCTGCTCGCGCTGCCCTCGGGAATTCATGCGCTGGAGGCGGTCGCCGCGGCGGAAATCGACGAGGCCGCGCTCGCTCCTCTCTTCGCCGAGGGCGAAGGGACGATCGAACTGCTGATCTTCGGCTCCGGCGAAAATTTGCGGCCGCCCTCGGTCGCCTCGCGCGCGCGGCTGAAGCAGGCGGGAATCATGGTCGAAGCCATGGCCACCGGAGCCGCCGTTCGCACCTATAATATGCTGCTCGACGAAGACCGCCGCGTCGCCGCCGTGCTGATCGTGGTGTGAGCCGAGGTTTCGCCCATGGATGAGGCCGCGACGACCGAGCGCGAGACGGAGCTCGCCGAGCACTACCGCCATTGCGAGGCGGCGCTGCGCGAGCAGGACCTCGACCTTTGGCTCGCCTGCCTGTTCGCGCCGGCGCAGGCGCGGCCGCATCTCCATGCGATCGGCGCTTTCGCGGCGGAGATTTCCAGCGTGCGCGCCCGTGTCTCGCAGCCGATTCTCGGCGAGATGCGGCTGCGCTGGTGGTACGATGCGCTGGAGGCGGCGGACGATAACGAAGGCGCCCGCGCCCATCCGATCGCCGACGCTCTTTTCGATACGCTGAACCGCTGCACCATCCCGCGCGAAGAGGTCTCCGAGCTGCTCGAAGCGCATAGTTTCGATCTCTATGACGATCCGATGGAGAGCCTCGAGGCGCTCGAGACCTATTGCGACCGCGTGTTCGGCGCGCCTCTGCGCTGGCGCGCGCGCATCATCGACGCTGCGGACGCCGCGCGGCAGGAGGAGGCGCTGCGCCTCGCCGGTCGCGCCTATGGCCTCACGGCGATTTTGCGCGCCCTGCCCCGCCATCTGGCGCAGGGGCAGCGATTCGCGCCCGCCGATCTTCTCGCGCGCCATCGCGCCGCGGAGGATTTCGCCGAAGCGAAAGCGACGCCGGCGGTCGCCGCCGCTCTGGCGGAACTGCGCGGCGCGGCCCGCGACGCTTTCGAGAGAGCGCGCAAATCCGTGCGCGGCGATGGCGCGGCGCGCGCCGCGCTGCTGCCCGCCGCTTTGATTCCACTCTATCTCGGCGAGATGGAGCGCAAAGGCTTCGATCCCTTCCGCTCCATCGCCGAGCCCGCGCAATGGCGACGACAATGGCGGCTATGGCGCGCGGCGAGGGGGCGCGGCATATAGTCCTACGGAAAATCGCTGCCGAGCACAGGCGAAACGCGCTACAAATCACAGAGCCGCGCGTCTCGCGCTGCTGCAATTTTCGAGACAACGCCGCCTCATGACCAATACCGCCGACGCCGATTTCGGCCATCAGGCCCGCCAACTTCGCGTCGACACGCTCATCATCCTGCGCTGGCTGGCGATCGCAGGCCAGACCTTCGCGACGCTCGTCACCTTCTTCTATTTTCAGTTCGATTTCCCGATCGGTCTGAGCTTCATCGCGATTGCGACCTCGGCCTGCCTCAACGCTGCGCTGCGGCTCGCCACGACGCGCACATTCCGTCTCGACGACGGCGAGGCGGCGTTGCTCTTGGCCTATGACATATTGCAGCTCTCCGCCCTGCTCTATCTCACCGGCGGCGTCGCCAATCCTTTCGCCATGCTGTTTCTGGCGCCGGTGATGATCTCGGCCGTGTCGCTGCCGCGCAAGCTCACCATTCTGCTCGGCGTGCTGATGATCGCCGCGGCGACGATATTGACCGTCGAATTTCAGCCCTTGCCCTGGTACGAGGGCGTGGAGCTGCATTTTCCGCTGCTCTATCGCACGGGCGTGTGGACTGCGCTGGTGCTGAGCGCGGCCTTCATCGGCCTCTACGCCGCCCGCGTCTCCGACGAGGCGCGCCAATTGTCGACCGCGCTGGCGGCGACCGAGCTGGTGCTGGAGCGCGAGCAGCATCTCTCGCAATTGGACGGCCTTGCCGCCGCGGCCGCGCATGAGCTCGGCACGCCGCTCGCGACCATCGCCGTGGTGACGAAGGAGCTGCAAAAATCCGCGCTGGCCTCGGCGCCGGCGCTCGCCGACGATCTCGCTCTGCTCGCGCAGGAGGCGCGGCGCTGTCGCGAGATTTTGCGCAAGCTCGTCTCGCTCGGTCAGGCCGACACCGGCAGCCTGCTCGACATGCAGACGCTCGAGACTTTGCTCGAGGAGGTGGTCGACCCGCATCGCGCCTTCGGCGTGGACATAGAATTGACGCGGCGCGGTCCGCCCGAGGAGCCGAGCTTCTCGCGCAATCCCGGCATCGTCTACGGCCTCGGCAATCTCGTCGAGAACGCCGTCGATTTCGCCAGCTCGCGCGTGCGCATAGAAGCGCTGTGGTCGAAGGAGCTCGTCGTCATCGTCATAGAGGACGACGGGCCGGGATTTTCACAGGCGATTCTCAATCGCCTGGGCGACCCTTATGTCAGCGGACGCCCCACCGACCGGCGCACCAAGAACGAGCCGGGCTCCGGCCTCGGCCTCGGCCTCTTCATCGCCAAGACGCTGCTCGAGCGCTCCGGCGCCACTGTGACGACGGCCAATGTGCAGGCGCCCAGCACAGGCGCCAAGGTGACGATCACCTGGCCGCGCGCCGCGCTCGAGCGCTCGTCGGGCAATAGCGACAGCGGACGCGAGCGGGAGTTGGAACGGGGCTCGAAGCGAGACTTGGACCAACAAACGCCTTCGTCCGACGCGGTGTGATGCTATATTGAATCATCCCAAAGCAGGACGACGACGCATGATCGACGATGCTGGCGCAGCCGAACACAATGATTTCGATGCGGCCGTGGAGGCCGCGATCGGGGAGATTCCGCACGAGCTCACGCTGCTGATCGTGGAGGACGACAAGCCCTTCCTCGGCCGGCTCACCCGCGCTATGGAGGCGCGCGGCTTTCTCGTCACCGCGGTCGAGAGCGTCGCGGAAGGATTGGCGGCGGTCGAGGCGGCCCCGCCGGCCTTCGCCATCATCGACATGCGGCTCGGCGACGGCAATGGAATCGACGTCATCTCGTCGCTCAAGGTGAAGCGTCCGGATGCGCGCGGCATCATCCTCACCGGCTATGGCAATATCGCCACGGCGGTGACGGCGGTGAAGCTCGGCGCCTTCGACTATCTGGCCAAGCCCGCCGACGCCGACGAAATCTATCATGCGCTGATGGCGACGAAGATCGACAAGCCCGACGCGGTCGACAATCCCATGTCGGCCGATCGCGTGCGCTGGGAGCATATTCAGCGCGTCTATGAGAGCTGCGACCGCAATGTGTCGGAGACGGCGCGCCGGCTCAACATGCATCGCCGCACGCTGCAACGCATATTGGCCAAGCGCGCGCCGCGATGAGCGCGCCGCGATGACACGCGGCGGTCAGAATTCGTCGCGATGCAGGGCGTGGTGAAGCCGCTCCGCCGCGGCGCCGGCAAAACGCAGCAACATGGCCTTGCGACTCGCGGGAGCGAGCTTGTGAGCCGGCGCCTCGCGCGCCAGCATGGCGCCATGCGCGTCGGCGACGATGAGGCCGGCGTCCGCTGGAAAAGCCTCCTCGGAAAGATCGCAGGGAATGGCGAAGTAGAAGCGGTCACAATGGAGGCGATAGTCCATCCATTTGCGATCGGCCCGGAAGTCCGCGAGCGAGCTCTTCACCTCGACGATGCGCAGAGCGCCGTCGGCCGCGAGCGCGACGAGATCGGCTCGCCGCCCGCCCGGCAACGGCAGCTCCGCGAGCACGGAAAAACCCGCCGCGCGCAAATAGCGCCGCGCGCCGCGCGTCACGAGACGGGCGTTTTGCTCGCGCAGACTTTCGAGCGCAGAGACGGGCTCCATCGCATAATCTCGGAATGGCGGGAGAGCGAGAGGACAGCCATTGTGCCCATGGGGCGGCGCGGCGCGCAAGCCGTGAAGCAATATGCGGCGAAACAATTCGCGGCGAACGAATCGCCCGACGCTGAGGGAGAGCAGGTCGAATGAGAATTCTCGCCGCATGTCTGTTGCTGCTCGGCGGCGCCATGGGAGCGCAGGGCGCGGAGCGGGTCGTCAATATCTTCAATTGGAGCGACTATATCGACCCGCGCGCGCTCGAGGACTTCACCCGCGAGACGGGCGCCAAGGTCGTCTACGACACCTATGATTCCAACGAGATTTTGGAGACGCGCCTGCTCGCCGGCTCCTCCGGCTACGATGTCGTCGTCCCCTCCGCCACCTTTCTGCAACGGCAGATAAAGGCCGGCGTCTATCGGCCGCTCGACAAGAGCAAGCTCAAGAATATCGACAATGTCTGGCCGGAGATCGCGCAGCGCCTCGCGCGCTATGATCCCTCCAACGCCCATGCGGCGCCCTATATGTGGTTCACCACCGGCGTCGCCTATAATGTCGCCAAGATCAAAGAACGCATCGGCGACAAGCCGATCGCCTCCTGGGAGCAGGTGCTGAAGCCCGAAAATCTGCGCAAATTCGCCGATTGCGGCGTCTATGTGCTCGACAGTCCCGAAGATATGTTCTCGATTGCGCTCAATTATCTGAAGCTCGATCCCAATTCCAAGGAGCCGGGCGACATTCGCCGCGCCGCCGATCTTCTCTCCGGCCTGCGGCGGCACATAAAGAAATTCCACTCCTCCGAATATATAAATGCGCTCGCCAATGGCGATATTTGCCTCGCCATCGGCTGGGCCGGCGACAGCTTCCAGGCGCGCAATCGCGCGCGCGAGGCGGCCAATGGCGTCGAAATCAATTATGTGATCCCGCAGGAAGGGACGCTGATGTCGATCGACAGCCTCGCCATTCCCAAGGACGCGCCGCATCCCGACGAGGCGCATCTCTTCATCGATTATCTGCTGCGGCCGGAGGTCGCCGCCCGCAACACCAAAATCGCCAATTTCGCCAATGGCGTCGCCGCCTCGCGGCCGTTGGTCGACAAGGAGATCGCCGAAAATCCGGCCATTTATCCCGATGCGGCGACAATGAAGCGCCTCTTCACCGTCACGGCCCCGGATCAGCCGCTCCAGAAGGTCGTCACCCGCGAATGGACCAGGGTGAAGACCGGCCGCTGAGCGAAACGGTTCGCCTCTTTCCGAGGGATGGCGGCAATCCAGACTTCGCGCTGCCAGACTTCGCGCTGGATGTCGCGGCGAAGCTGCGCGAAGCCGGCCGCCGGTTCGCCGCCCCTTCTTCGGCGGCCATCATCGATGGCTTCGATCGCGTCGAAGAGGATTTCCGCGCCGAGACATGTCCGCCTCAGGCGGACCTGCGCGCCTGCGAGCGGCGGCGCGCATCGCGGCGCGGCAGCCAGGGGTCGCTGTGATCGACCCGCAAAATCACGGCGATCTTCGCGCGTAGCGCCTGCGGAAGCTCGGCGATCGCGGTCTCCTCGTCTTGATCGCGGCCGAGCACCGGCGCAACACAGTCGAGCCGCTCGAACATGCTCTCGTCCGAGCCGACGCCGTCACAAAGCACAATGTCGACCTCGGCCGGACAGCCGTCACGGAAATCATCCACGATCCGCTCGACCGCGCCGGCCGAGCGCGAGCGCCGATCGATGGCGGGCAACGCCAGCAGCACGCTGTCATCCGTGCGCACGAAAGGATCCTCGGCGTCGCCGAAAGCCTCGAGGCCATCCTCGATGAGAACGGTGAGCGCCGCATGATCGCGGTCGGCGTCGATGAGCGCGACCTCGAGATGCTGCAAACGCAACGCCAGAGCGATATTGACCGCCATCACGGTGCGGATCGAGCCCGGCGCGTCGCCGACGATTCCGACGACGAGCGGGCGATGCGCGCTCGCCTCGACCAGCGCGCTGAAGCGCGACACCACCGCCTCGAGCTCGCGGCGATCGGCGAAGGGCCGCACGAAGGGAATTCCGAGCCGCGTCAATTCGAGCCGGTCCGGCTCCGCCGCCGGGCCGCGAACAGTGAATTTCGTCGCATCGGTCACGGCGATGCGCAGCGGCTCGGCTTCGGCGTCGCGACGGGGCGCAGCTTCCGGGTCCGCGCCGCTGAAGCCGCGCTCGCGCAGAAACACCAGGCCGAGCCCCAGAGTGAGACCCGCTACGAAGCCGGCGCTCGTCATCAGACCGGCGCCGGGCGGAAAGCTGCGCGCGATGGGCGGCGTCGCCATTGTGATGATATGCGTGCTGGCGGCGTCGAGCTGACGCGCCTCGCCGGTCTGACGCGAGCGCGTCAGGAAGGATTCGTAAATGCTGCGGCTGACCTCGACCTCACGTTCGAGATCGCGCAGCTTGACGGAGGCTTGCGCCGAGAGGACAGCCTTGCTCTCGAGCTTCTGCATCTCGCGGTTCAGCGCCTCTTCCGTGCCGCGCGCCCGCTCATAATCCTTGCGCAGCGAGGCCGCGACGCGCGCGAGCTCCGCGCTGACGAGACGCCGCGTTTCCGCGAGCCGCGCCGTGACGTTTTTGACGACCGGATGCTGCGGCCCGAGCTCGGCGGAGAGATCGGCGAGCTTTTGCGCCGCCTCCGCCTGCTGCCCGCGCAGAGCGTTCAAGGTCGTGAGATTCATATTGGCGGCGATAGCGGCGAGCTCGGTATCGGACCGCGCCGCGCGCTGCGCCTGCTCGAAACGCGAGCGCGTGTCCTCGAGCCGCGTACGGGCGAAAGTGAGCTGCTGATTGAGCTCTTTCAGCCGCTGCTCGTCGATGTAAGAGTCCCGCGTGCCGACGAAGCCGTTTTCGGCCTTATAGGCCTCGACCGATTTTTCGGCGGCGAGCAGGCGCTCGCGCAGTCCGTCGAGACGTCCCGTGAAGGATGTCGCCGCCTGATTCGCGGCGTCCTTATGCATGGCCGAGCGCACATCGATATAGGCCTGCGCCACCGCATTGGCGATGCGCGCCGACTTCTGGGCATTGTCGCTCGAGGCGGCGATATCGATGATGAAGGTGCGCTCGGGACGCCGCACCATGATCTTCGTGCCGAGAGCGCGCACGGCGCCGGCGACGATCTCCTCCTTGGTCGGCGTGCGGCCGAAATGGCCGAACAGCTTGCCGAACAACGACGTCGACGCGCCGAACTCGGGATCGTCGGTCAGCTTCTCGGCTTCGACGACGCGCTCGAGCACGACCTGCGAGGTCAAGATGCGCGTCTGCGTCTCGACGAAATTGATGAAGCCGGTGGAATCCTGCCCCTGATTGGCGTCGCCCTCGAGGCCGGGCAGACCGCGCGGATCGAGATAGATTTGCGCGGCGGCGACATAGCGCGGCGTCAGCAGCTTGGTCAGCGCATAGCCCCCGGCCGCACAGGCGAGCGCCACCGACACGATGAACAGCTTGTTGCGAAGCGCGAGCGCGATCAGCCGTCCCGGCGTCAGCGAGGAACGGGCGCGCCTCGGCTCCGCGGCCGCAGGACGTTCACGCTCCGCCACGCCTTTCGACCCGGATTCATAATCCAACATCACGCGAGTTCCGTTTCGACGTCGAACAAGCGAGCGCAGCCCCCACATTCACGTTGAAGACGAATGTTCCATTTCATGGTTAACTTTTCTTGAACCCCTCTTCTCTCATTCATCTTCTTCATGTCGAAATTAGGGTCCCGCGGCGCGAAATAGCCAGACGGCTCCGTTGTGACAGAAATCGGGACGCCTCGAGTGTCTCGCTCGTGTCCAGCGCAGCATAGCCGCGTGCCATTTTCACTCAGATCGGCGCGAAACCCTCGCCGGAACGCGTCGAATTTTATGGAATGGATTTGGCAACGGCCAAAACTGGATTTGGCGACGGTCAAATCCGCAAACTGTTCACCAACTGGCTGCAAATTAGCTGAAAATAATGCGCGACAGCGTATGGTGACGATGGAACTAGAGCTTGGTCGATGGAGATGAGGATGCTCGATACGATTAGACGACTCGTCGATGAACAAGGACGTTTGTCGAAAGCGGCCACGGCGATCGGCGACGACGCCGATCTCTACGCGGCGGGCCTCACATCCTTCGCCGCCGTCCAGCTCATGCTGGCGCTCGAAGAGACCTTCGACGTCGAATTCCCCGATCATATGCTCAATCGTCGCAGCTTCTCCTCGATCTCGGCGATCGCCGGCTGCCTGCATGAGCTCAAGGGTGAGGAAGCCGCCTGATGAATGCGCCGCTCGATCGCGGAGCCGATGTCGTCACGACAGCCGCCCGCCACGCCGACGATGTCGACCGCAATGGCCGCTTTCCCATCGAAGCGGTCCGGGCGCTCAAGGACGCGCGACTTCTGTCGCTGCTGATCCCGGTCGAATTCGGCGGCGGCGGAGCTTCGCTCTTCGACGTCGCGGAGATCTGCACCTCGCTCGGCCAGCGATGCGCCTCGACGGCGATGATCTTCGCCATGCATCAGATCAAAGTGTCGAGCCTCGTCGCGCATGGCCGCGGCAGCGCCTGGCACGAGGACTTCATGCGCCGCCTCTGCGACGAGCAGCTGCTGCTCGGCTCCGCGACGACCGAAGGCGGCGTCGGCGGCAATATGCGCAACAGCATTTGCGCCTTCGAGCGCGATGGCGCGACATTCCGCATCGCCAAGGAAGGCGCGCTCATTTCCTATGGCGCCTATTCCGACGCGATCCTCGTCACCGCGCGCCGCGCCGCCGACGCGCCGCCCTCCGATCAGCAAATGGCAGTGCTCGAGAAGAGCCAATATCGTCTCGAGCGCACCGGCGGCTGGGACGCGCTCGGAATGCGCGGCACTTGCAGCGAAGGATTCACCTTCAGCGGCGAGGCGCCGGTCGAGCAGATCTTCACTCATGATTTCGCCGAGATCGCCTCCGAGTCCATGCTCGCGACCGCGCATCTCCTGTGGAGCGCCGTATGGTTCGGCGTCGCCTCCGACGCGCTCTCGCGCGCGCAATCCTTCGTGCGCAAGGATGCGCGCCGCCATCCGAATGGCCCGGCTCCCGGCGCGCTGCGCCTCGCGGAAGCGACAGCAAAGCTGCAGCTCATGCGCTCCAATATCGTCGAAGGCCTCAAGCGCTTCGCCAAGGCGCAGCAGAATGAGGACGACCTCAATTCGATGAGCTTCGCCGTCGCGATGAACAACATCAAGATCGGCTCGTCGCAACTCTCGATCGAGATCATCAATCATGCGCTGCTGATCGCCGGCATCGCGGGCTACAAGAACGACACGCCCTTCAGCGTCGGACGCCACATGCGCGACGCGCTCTCGGCGCAGGTGATGATCTCGAACGATCGCATCTTCACCAATCTATCCAACATGCTGCTCGCGCAGCGCATCGACCAGCGGCTGGGAGAGTGACCCATGTGCCAGGCCTGCGACAGCTTCCTCGACCGCCTCTTCGCCAAAGGCGTTCTGCATGAGACCGGCGTCGACGGACTCTATGGCCGGGGGCAGGCCTTCGAGGCGGTCATAGAGGGAATGGATCGGCTGATCACGCGCACCGCCGCGAATGATCATGCCGAGGTCATCCGCTTTCCGCCCGGCATGAATCGCGCGCTCTTCGAGAAGAGCGGCTACATGAAGAATTTTCCGCAGCTCGCCGGCACGGTTCACAGCTTCGCCGGCAGCGAGAGGGATCATCTCGCCCTTCTCGACAATATTCACAATGGCGGCGACTGGACCGGCGGACAGGGCGCGACCGACATCGTGCTGACTCCCGCCGCCTGCTATCCGCTCTATCCGATCGTCGCGCGGCGCGGGCCGCTCGCGCCGGAAGGCGGTCTCTTCGACATCCAATCCTATTGCTTCCGCCACGAGCCGTCGAAAGATCCTGCGCGTATGCAAATGTTCCGTATGCGCGAATTCGTGCGCATCGGCCTTCCGGAGCAAGCTGCGAGCTTCCGCGAATCCTGGCTGGAGCGCGCGCGCGACTTCGCAGAGACGCTGCAGCTTCCGCATCACATCGATGTCGCGAATGATCCTTTTTTCGGCCGCGCCGGGCGCATGATGGCGTCGAGCCAGCGCGAGCAGGCGCTGAAATTCGAGCTGCTGGTGCCGATCGAGAGCACGGAAAATCCGACCGCCTGCCAGAGCTTCAACTATCATCAGGACCACTTCGGCGAGCTCTGGGGCATCAAGGCCGCTTCGGGCGAGACGGCGCACACCGCTTGCGTCGGCTTCGGCATGGAGCGTCTCGCCCTCGCCTTGTTCAAACATCATGGGATCGACACCAATGGCTGGCCGAACTCAGTCCGCGCTGCTCTCTCGCTCTGACGCGGAGCTTACGCCGCCGAAGCCGGCGAAGCCGCATTTCCGTCATGCGCTGCATCATGCAGAACGCGATTGGCCGCAGACCAATTGCTATGTCGACCTCATGATCGAGCTCGTGGCCATGCGCGGCTTCGAGCCCGAGGCCATGCTCGGCTTCACGCTGGCGCAGGATTGCGAAGAAGACCAATTCACCTTCTTCAAGCCGCGACTCGCCGATCTCGAGCGCCTCTACGGCCTTCGCGTCGAGGAGCTGGCGCTCTATGATCGGCTCGACGATCATATCGTGCGCCAGACCGCGCGCGGCCGCGTGGTGATGGTGGAAGTGGACGGCTATCATCTGCCGGACACGCGCGGCGTCACCTACCGCATCGATCATTCCAAGACGACGATCGGCGTCACGGAAATCGACATGTGCGCGCGGCGGATCGACTATTTCCACAATGACGGCTATTTCGCGCTGGATGGCGAAGATTTCGACGCCATCTTCGGCCGCGCCGGCGAGGCGCGCGATCCGTCGAGCCTGTTCCCTTACGCCGAATTCGTGCGCTTCGACCGCGAGCGCCCGCATAGAGATTTGCGCGCATTGGCGGAAGCGCTGGCGAGCGAGCATTTCGCGCGCCGCCCGAGCGACAATCCGATCCGCGCCTTCGCCGCGCGCTTCCCGGCGCTGTGGAGCGTGCTCGAGGCGCGGCCGCCCTGCTTCTTCCACAGCCTCGCCTTCAACACGTTTCGCCAGCTCGGCGCCAATTTCGAGCTGCTCGGCGGCCATCTCGACTGGCTGCGGCCGGACGGCGATCTCGCCGCCGAAGCGGACGCCTGCCGGCGCATTTCCGCCGGCGCCAAGGCGATGCAGTTCCAGGCGGCGCGCGCCTCCGCGCGCAAGCGCGTCTATGATCCGCGCGAGACGCTGGATGAGCTCGCCGCCGTCTATGACGGCTTGTTCGCAGGTCTCTCGGCCAAGCTGCGCTGAGGTCGCCGATGCGTGCGCGCGTCGAAGGAGAAAAGCGCCAGCGTCTCGACGCCGGTTGGACTTTTGCGATCGACGAAGCGGGCGAATGGACGCAGCCCTCCGACATCCCCGCCGCCGCGCGCTGGCGCGCCGCGCGCGTTCCGGGCACGCTGGCGCAGGCGCTGATCGCGGAAGGCGCGAGCTTCGACGATCTGCCGCCGCTCGATTCGATCGACGTCTGGTACAAGACCGCCTTCGTCAATTCGGCGCGGGCGGAATTGCAGCTGCACGGCCTCGCCACTCTCGCGGATGTCTATCTCGACGGCCGACTCGCGCTGCGCTCGGACAATATGTTTCATGCGCATCGAATAGAGATCGAGACGCCTGGCGCGCATGATCTCCACATTCGCTTTCGCTCCGTCGAGCGCGAGATCGCGACGAAGAGCGGACGCGCGCGCTGGCGGCCGCGGATGATCGCTCCGGCGGGGCTACGCCACATTCGCACGACGGCGCTCGGCCGCCTGCCCGGCTTCGCGCCGCCGACGCCGCCGCTCGGACCGTGGCGTGAAGTCGAGCTGATCGAGCATGGCGCGCTGCGTCTGCGCGCTATCGATATGCGCCCACTCGTCCACGAAGGTCGCGCCAGCCTGCGCGTCGCGCTCGAGATTTCCGGCGTTGCAGACGCTCCTGCTCGGCTCTTCTGCGGCGAGGCGGAAACGCGTTTCGAGCACGTCGCCGACGCTCGCATCGAGGCGACGCTCGCTCTGCCGGATGCACGGCTGTGGACGCCGCATACGCATGGCGAGCCGCATCTCTACGCTGTCGCGGCGACGATCGGCGATCTTAGCGTCGATCTCGGCCGCACCGGCTTTCGCGACATCGACGTCGATCGCGGCGCGGACGGCGCCGGCTTCGCGCTTCGCGTGAACGGCATTGCTCTCTTCTGCCGCGGCGCCTGCTGGACGACGGCCGACGCAGTTTCACTCGCTGGCGAGCGCGAGGATTGCGCGCCGCTGTTGCGCGCCATGCGCGACGCCGGCATGAACATGGTCCGCATTCCCGGCGTCACTCTCTACGAGAGCGATGATTTCTACGCGCTCTGCGACGAGCTCGGGATTTTGGTCTGGCAGGACTTCGCCTTCGCCAATTTCGATTATCCGTTTCAGGACGCCGCCTTTCGCGCCAGCGTCGAAAGAGAAGCGACGGAGTTTTTGGCGCGCACGCGATCTTCGCCTTCGCTCGCCGTGCTCTGTGGCGGCAGCGAGGTCTATCAGCAAGCCTCCATGCTCGGCCTCGCCGAAGCGAAATGGCGCTCGCCGCTGTTCGACGAAACGCTTCCGCGGCTCGTCCATGCGCAGCGGCCGGATACGATTTATGTCGAGAATTCGCCTTCCGGCGGACCCCTGCCCTTTCATTCGGACACGAGCGTATCGCATTACTACGGAGTGGGCGCCTATCGCCGCGGCCTGGACGATGCGCGCCGCGCCAATGTGCGCTTCGCCTCCGAATGTCTCGGCTTCGCCAATATCGCGGATGACGCCGCGTTACGCCGCGACTTCGGCGACGCCCCGCTCGCATCGCCTCTCTTCGCCGGACGCATCGCGCGCGACATGGGCGCGACGCAGACTTTCGGCGACGTCACCGAACATTATATGCGGCTGCTCTATGGCTGCGATCCGGCGACGTTGCGCGAGAGCGATCCGCAACTCTATCTCGACATAGCGCGCGCCGCAGTGGCCGAGACGATGGAGGCGACGATCGGCGAATGGCGACGCGGCGGCTCTACGACTCATGGCGCCATCGTCTGGTTCCTCGAGGATCTGTGGCCCGGCGCCGGCTGGGGCGTTCTCGATGCGCGCGGCGAGCCGAAATCCGCCTATCACGCTTTGGCGCGCGCCTTTCGTCCGCTGTCGCTCATGCTCACGGACGAAGGCGTCAACGGGCTCTTCGCGCATCTGCGCAACGACGGACCGCAGCGCATAGAAGGCGAGATTTCGCTCGCCTGCTATCGCGACGGCCATGTGCCGGTGATGAAAACGAGCCGCAGAGTCGCCGTCGAGCCGCATGGCGTCACCACATTGCGCGACGCGGAATTCTGGGGCGGCTTCTTCGATACGGCGCTCGCCTATAATTTCGGCCCGCCGTCGCATGATTTGACAGTGGCGCGCTTCACAGTCGCGCAAAGCGGCGCCGAGATCGACGCCTTTCATTTTCCGCTCGGGCGCAGCGCGATCAAATCGCAGCTCGGGCTACGCGCGGAGATCGCGGAAGACGGCGACGGATTCGTTCTCGCTCTGTCGACGAACCTCGCCGCGCAATCGGTGGCGATCGACGACGAATTTTTTCTTCCTCGCGACAATTGGCTGCATCTCGCGCCGGGCGCGACGAAACGCATTCGCCTCGTCGCACGATCGGCCGATGCGAAGCGACCGAAGGGAACGGCGAGAGCGCTGAACGGGGAAGCGATCCGCTACGGTTGACGACGATCTGCTTCATCGGAACCGGCTCGCAGCCCAGATTATGCCGCGACATATTCCGGGAAATCGAGCCGCACCAATGCGCCCTGTGGAAGCCGCTCGAAGAAGACTTGGCCTTTCAATTGACGCGCGAGCCCCCGCATCAGCTGAAGCCCGTCGCCCTTCGCGACCTTGGCCGGATCGAAGCCGCAGCCATTGTCGGCGACCGTCAGCTCGAGCCTGTCGCCGATGCGGCGCAGACGCGCCTGCACCTCGCCATGCGCTCCGTCGGGAAACGCGTGCTTCATCGCATTGGTGACGGCCTCGACATAGACGAGGCCGACACATTGCGCGCGCCGATAATGGAGAAAAATGTCATCGTCCGCGATCGTCTCGCCGACGATGCGATCGTCGAAAGCCTTGCGGCGCGCTTCGGACAGCGCCCAGAGATAGGAGGACATGCAGATGTCCGCATCATCGTCCTCGTCCAGCGCATTGTGGAGCTCCACGGCGCTGCGAAGACGCATGGCGCAATTGCTGCAACCTTCGGGCTTCTCGAGACGCCGCGATTGGGCGGAGATCAATGTCGCCAGCGCCTGCAGATCGTTGCGGACGCGGTGGCGCAGCTCGCGATAGCGATCTCTCTCGGCGCATAGCTCGGCTCGCACGCTCGCGAGCTCCGCCTCGAGCTCGGCGATCCGGTTCTTACCCTCGACTGCCGAGGATACGCCCACGACGTCACTCATTCAATTCGATCCCCTCCGAGCGGCGCGCCGGAGACGACAATCGCGGTCGCACGGACCTGCTTTCATCTATCTGAAGCGGGTCCCCCGGATTTTCAAGCTGCTCGGGCCTATTCCGCGCTCGCTCGCGCTGCGCGCGCCAGCTTGCTGCGCTCGCGGCCGTAGGAAAAGTAGAAGATCAGCCCGATCGTCATCCATATTACGAAACGCTCCCAGGCCGCGGGCGGCAGCTTGGAGAGAAGCCAAAGCGAGAAGCCGACGCCGACGAGCGGCACGAATGGCACGAGCGGCGTGCGAAAGCTGCGCTGCGCATCGGGACGCGTGCGCCGCATCACGATGATCGAAATGCAAATGACGACAAAAGCGGACAGCGTTCCGATATTGACGAGCTCGGCGACCTCGCGGATCGGATAGAGCCCCGCGACGATGGCGGTGAGCGCGCCGATGACCAACGTCGGGCGATGCGGCGTATGAAAGCGCGGATGCGCATGGGAGAACCACGCCGGTAGCAGCCCGTCGCGGCTCATGGCGAAGCAGATGCGCGCGCGCAGCCGAGCAAAAACGCCAACATGACGCTGACGATGCCGGCGACGGCGGCGACGGAGACGACGAAGGTCGCCCAGGGCAGACCGACCGCCGTAAAGGCCGCGGCGACAGGCGCGGGATTGTTCAGCGTGTCGTAGCGCACCATTCCGGTGAGCACGAGCGACATCACCACATAGAGCGTGAGCGCGACAGCGAGCGACAGCAGCACCGCGCGAGGCAATTGGCGCTGCGGGTCTTTCGCCTCCTCGGCCGCGGTGGTCAGCGTGTCATAGCCGAAGACGGCGAAGAACACGACCGCCGCGCCTTCGACGACGCCGCCGAAGCCGTAAGGCATGAAAGGCGTCCAATTCTCGAGACGCACATGCGGCAGGCCCACGGCGACGACGAGCAAAACCGCCGCCGTCTTCACGATCACCATCACGGCGTTGAATCGCGCGCCCCATTCGATGCGCAGCACCAGCACGCCCGCCACGAAGAGCGCGCCCAATATGGCCGCGAGATCGACAATGCGCCCCTCGCCCGTCCCGGCGGCGCCCGAGGCCCAGATCGGCAGGGCGAGGCCGAGCTGGCCGAGCAGCGCCTGCAGATAGCCGGACCAGCCGATGGAGACCACGGCGACGACGAGCGCATATTCGAGCAGCAGATCCCAGCCTATGATCCAGGCCGCGAGCTCGCCGAGCACGGCATAGGCGTAAGTATAGGCGCTGCCCGCCGCCGGGATCATGCCGGCGAACTCCGCATAGCAGAGCGCCGCGGCCGCGCTGGCGACGCCGGCGATGAGGAAGGACAGCGAGACCGCCGGCCCCGCCTGCGTCGCCGCCACCACGCCCGTGAGCACGAAAATGCCGACGCCGATCAGCCCGCCGAGGCCGATGCTGGTCAATTGCCACAGGCCGAGCACGCGGCGCAGCTCGCTATGCCGACCGGACTCCGACTGCAGCGATTCGATCGACTTCACCCGCAAGAGGTCGCGCAGCGCATTGTTCCGCACGCTCAATCCCCCCTCCTCGATCCGCCCCGAAAGAAGCGGCCGAAGCTATCATGTCGTGAACGACGGTCGAAATCTCAGCGTGGCGGGAACCGCGGCTTCTCGAGATCGTTAATTCACGGCGCCACGCCGGAGCGAGACGCTCATGACCGTCACATTGAACCACACGATCGTTCCCGCCCATGAGAAGGGCGCGGCGGCCGACTGGTTCGCTCGCGTCCTCGGCCTCGAATACGAGCCCTCGTCCGACGGGCATTTTGCCCCGGTCCATGTCAATGCCGCGCTGACCTTTCTCTTCTCCGACGACGAAACCTTCCCGGCGAGCCATTACGCCTTCCATGTCTCCGACGCCGAGTTCGACGCCATACTCGAGCGCGTGCGCGCTTCCGGGCGGCCCTATGGCAGCGCGCCCTGGAGCCGGGACGATAAGAAGCTCAATGATTGGAACGGCGGCCGCGGCGTCTATTTCGAGACGCCCGACGGCCATCTTCTGGAGCTGATGACCGCGCCTCAGTGAGTCTCTTCAGCGCACTTCGGGGCCGAACTTCACCGGAATGTCGAATGAGAGACGCTCGTCGGCGACGACGGGCGGGGGCGCGATAACCGGATCTGCGCGCTTCAGCATCGCGAGGGCCGCCTCGTCGAAGGCGGAATCGCCGGAGGAGCGATAGACGCTAGAGGCGACCACATGTCCGAGCCGATCCAATGTGAAGCTGACGCCGACTTCCACGGAGCGCCGAGGAACGCCGCGCGGGTAACGCAGGTGCCGGTGCAGATGCGCCACCAGCCGCTTCTGCCAAGAGAGCGCCGCCGCGCGGGCCGCCTTGTCCATGCCCTGAGCGGGCGCGACGGCCCGAGGCGCTTCCCGCTCCACATCCGACTTCGGCGGCGCGGCCGCCTCGGAGGCCGCGGACTCCGCGGAGATCACCGGCGTCGCCTCGCGCTTGGTCGGCTCATCGACCGGCTTCTCGTGCTGTTCGGCGGTCGCATAATCGGCGTCGTCGGCCTCGACGCGCGCGATTTTGGGATCGTCATTGTCCTTGGTCTGGGAGGCGGCGACGGCCGGCGCGGCGGCGGCGGCTTCGTCGGCCTGCGGGCCGGGAGGCGCGTCGGGAGCGTCCTCGACATGCGGCGCGGCGGGCGCGAGGCCGATCTCGATCGCCGGGGCGCCGCTCGAATCATCGTCGGTCTCGACCTCGAAGACGACGAAAATAGCGGCGAGCGCCAGAAGATGCGCGATCAGCGCAGCTAGCGCCGCGCCGGTCCAGATACGATTGTTCCGGCCCGTGTCGAGATCGGCGGCGACGCTCATTTCGCGGCTCCGCCCGTCGCCGCGCCGCCGGCGTCGAGCGCGACGAGCGAGATCTTGGCGTAGCCGCCTGAGCGCAGGCGCTCGAGAATGGCCATCATCTCGCCATAGGGCACCGCCGTGTCGGCGCGCAGGAAGACGCGCTTGTCCTTATCGCCGCCGGCGAGCGAGTCCAGCGAGGCGATGAGATCATTGCGCTTCACCGGCGTCTCGCCCAGAGCGAGCGCCAGATCGGCCTGAATGGTGAGATAGATCGGCTTGTCGGGCTTTGTGTGCGTCGCCGCGCTCGCGGCCGGCAGATCGACGGGAAGATCGACAGTGGCGAGCGGCGCCGCCACCATGAAGATGATCAGCAGCACGAGCATCACGTCGATGAAGGGCGTGACATTGATCTCGTGCGTCTCTTCGAGCGCGCCGCGCGACGATCCTCCGATATTGCCGGCCATGAGCGTTACTCCGCCGCGCGCAAAGCCGCGGGCGCCTGCTGGACGCCGCGATCGAGATCGCGCGAGACGATGCGCAGCAGTTCGCCGGAGAGATTGGAGACGAGCTCGAGATAGGCGCTCGTCTGCCGCGCGAGATGATTGTAGATCAGCACGGCGGGAATGGCGGCGATGAGGCCGATGGCGGTGGCGAGCAACGCCTCGGCGATGCCGGGCGCGACGACGGCGAGATTGGTCGTCTGCGCTTTCGATATGCCGATGAAGCTGTTCATAATGCCCCACACCGTGCCGAACAGGCCGATGAAGGGACCGGTGGAGCCGACCGAAGCGAGCAGCCCCGTGCCGCGACGAATGGAGAGGCTCTCGGCGCGCTCGATCTCGGCGAAGCTCGACGCGACGCGCTCCTTCAATCCGCCGGCGGAGGAGAGATCGGAAGAGAGGCGGAACTCGCGCAGCGCCTCGGCGATCAGAGCGCTCGCCAGAGGATCGTCGCCGCCGAGCGCGAGACGCGCTTCCGCGAGGCCGCGCGCCTCCTGCAGACGCTCGATAGAGCCGCGAATGCGCGCGCGCGCGCGCCGCAATTCGATCGTCTTGGCGATGAGCACCGTCCATGTGCCGATGGAGGCGCTGACGAGGCCCAGCATGACGATCTTCACAACGATGTCGGCGTTGAGGAACATGCTCGACACGGAAAGATCATGCGGACGATTGATGATGTCCGCGCGCCCTTCGGCCAGACAGAGAGACGTCGAGAGGAGGAGAGACGAGGCCGCGATCGCTAGCGTCTGAAATGACCGTTTCATGCTTCCGCCCATATGCGAATGAGATTGTGATAGACGCCCGTCAGCTTGACGCAGGCCGGATCGCCGACGCCGAGCCGCTCCGTGAGACCTTGAATCGTCTGGTCCAAATCGAAAAGCAACGAACGTACCACGTTGTCGCGAATCATGCTTTGAAGCCAGAAGAAGGATGCGACGCGTTCGCCGCGCGTCACTTCTCGCACGAGATGCAGGCTCGTCGATGGATAGAGCACCAGATGACCGGCGGGCAGCTTCACTTCCTGCGCGCCATAATGGTCCTCGATGACGAGCTCGCCGCCGTCGTATTCGTCGGGATCTACGAGAAACAGAGTGACGGAGAGATCGGTGCGAATGCGCACCGAAGTGCGCGGCACGCCGCGAATGGCGTTGTCGACATGCAGTCCGAAATCATGCCCCGCGCCATAGCGGTTGAACAGCGGCGGGAAAATCCGTAGCGGCAGAGCGGCGGAGACGAAAGTCGGACAGGCTGCGAGCGCATCGAGCACGAGATCGCCCAATTCGCGGGCGGCGGCGCCGTCTTGCGGCAATTGCAGATTATTCTTCACCAGGCTCGACTGCGAGCCGGCCGTCGTGCGGCCGTCTTCCCATATGGTCTGCGACATCACGTCGCGAAAATAGGCGACCTGCCGCGCATCGAGCACATCGGGTATGCAGATCAGCATGGCGCGACCCTCATACCTCGCTCCAATGGCGTATGAGATTGTGATACACGCCGCCGAGCTTCATCACATCCTCGTCGTCTCCGCCGAGCCGCGGCGCGAGCTGCTGGATCGCCGTGTCGAGATCATAGATCACGTCGCGCACGCTCTCCTGGCGGATCATGCTCTGCACCCAGAAGAAGGAGGCGACACGCGCGCCGCGCGTGACGGGCGACACCATGTGCAGATCGCTCGCCGGATAGACAGCGAGCGCGCCGGCCGGAAGCTTGACCTGATGCGAGTCGTATGCGTCGTCGACGACGAGCTCGCCGCCTTCATATTCCTCCGGCTCGGAGAGAAAGACCGTGACGGCGAGATCGGCGCGAATGCGCACGCCGGTCAGCGGATCGCCGCGAACGGCGTTGTCGACATGCACGCCGAAACGATGCCCGACGCGATAACGATTGAACATGGGCGGATAGATGCGTAGCGGAATCGCCGCGGCGACAAAGCCCGGATGCGAGACGATCGCCTGCAAAAGGCGCTCGCCGAGGCGCCGAGACAAATCGCCATTGGGCGGCAGCTGCTCATTGCTCTTCACCGAGGGCGGCTGCGCGCCGGCGGTGGAAGCGCCGTCCTCCCATTCCGCGGCGTCCATGACGCTGCGGAATTGAGCGACCGTCTCCTTGCTCAGAACGTCCGGCACGCAGATCAGCATATCCGCACATTCCATTTTTTGCGGCGCAATGAAAAGGCGCCGGCTCCTTGTTTGAAACTTTTCCAAGGGAGCCGGCGCCTGCGATAATACATCTCAGAATTTGGCGCGCGCCTCGAACAGCACGGTGCGGCCGGGCGCCACCTGGGTGAAAGGCGTCGCCGTCTGATAGAAGGCGTCATAATAGGTGCGGTCGAACATATTCATGACCGAGACCTTGAGCGTGATATTTTCGGTGACCTTGCCTTCGAGGAAAGCGTCGAAGCGCCAGTAGGAGGGCAGCACGGTCGGCACATTCACGAAGGGATTGGCCGCCGTCGGCGCAGGCCAACCCGTCGTGCCGTTCACGGCCGTCGCGCCATTGGCGATGATATTGTTGCCGCCGTATATCTTCGAGCGATAGACCGCCTGGCCGCCGAATTCGAGCCGATCCGCCTCGAAGCCGAAGAGATCGCCGAACTGATATTTGCTCAGCAGGCTGAAGGATTCATGCGCGATATTGGCGAGTTGTAGGCCGACATTGGTCCTGATCTGCGAACGAGTGACCTTCGACTCCATGATGACGAGACCGCCGGTCACGCTCCATTTGTCTGTGATGTTGCCGGCGATCTCTATGTCCGCGCCTTGGACATAATAGGCGGCGTCGCCCGTCGTCACCGAGCCGTTCACCTCGCGCGCTCCGTTCACGTCGGTGCGGAACAGCGCGGCGGTCGCCAGCAGATGGCGGTCGAACAGCTCCCATTTGGCGCCGATTTCCTTGGCGTAATTGCGCTGCGGCGGGAAGATCTGCACCGCCGTGGTGAGACCGCCGTAATTGGCCGCGCCGCCGTCGAGCTCCGCGCCGACCGGATTGGCCGAGGTCGCATAGGCCGCATAGAGGCTCACTTCCGGCAGCGGCTTCAGCACCAGGCCGAAATTGTAATTGACGAGGCTGGTGTGATTGGCGGCGAAGGTCGTATAGGCCTCGTTGCGGTTGGTGATGGTGTAATCGTCGAAGCGCACGCCGGCGTTGGCGATGACGATATCCTCATAATTGGCCGTCTCGATGAGATAGCCCGCCTTGGTGTCCACGGCGACGCGCGTCACATTCTGATTGCGCGTCGGCGTGTTGAGGAAAGGCAGAGAATTGCACGGCAGATAGAGATTGCACACGAGCGCGCCGCCGACGGCGCCTCCGTTCAGCTCCGACGAGAGATTGGTGTAATTGGTTCGCGTCAGCCCTTCCCTGCTATATTCGGCGCCGAGGACGACCTCATGCTTCACCGGGCCGGTGACGAATTTGTAATTTATGTCGGTCTGGCTCGCGAGCGTATTGGTCACTTGGTAGCGGCTCTGCGCGCCGATGTTCACCGTGCCGGCGGCCCAATTGGCGCTCTGCGTCAACGTGCCGATGTAATCGACCACCGAGCGGCTCTGGCGCAGCCGGCTGGTGATCTTCAGATCGTCATTGACGCGATACTCGCCGGTGAAAGTGCCGAAGTCCTGGCGATATTTCTGGAAGTCGCGATTGAGCAGCCCATACCAGGTGTTGCGCGAGGTGACGCCTTCCGCGTAAGGCCGATTGGTCGTGCGGTTATAGGGAATGCCGAAGTCCGGCAGGCCGTTCTGATAGGAATGGGTGTAATTCGCCGTGAGCGTGAAGTTGTCGATCGGCTTGAAGACGACGGAGCCCGAGACGCCATTGCGGTCGTCGGTGACGTAATCGCGCCCGGCGACATTGGCGTCCTGGAACAGGCCATTGACGCGCACGGCGAGAATCGGGCTGATCGCCTTGTTGACGTCGATCTGCACGCGCTTGGAGTTGTCCGACGGGCCGCCGGTGAACTTCATATCGTAGAAGTCCTGCTCCTTGGCCGTCTTGGTGACGATGTTGAGCGCGCCGCCGGCGGTGCCGCGGCCGGCGAAACTGGAGCCGGGACCGCGCAGGATTTCCACCTGCTCCGTATAGAAATTCTCGCGCAAGCTGACGCCCGGATCGCGCACGCCGTCGACGAATATGTCGTTGCGGGCGTCGAAGCCGCGGATGAAGAAGCGATCGCCGAAGGCGTTGCCGCCCTCGCCCGAGCCGAGCGTGACGCCGGCCGTGCTGCGCGCGATTTCCTTCAGCGTGAAGGCGTTCTTGTCCTCGAGCACTTCCTTGGTGAGCACGGTCACGGTGCGCGGCGTGTTCAGCAGCGGCTGGGTGAATTTGTTGGACGACAGCCGATCGGCCTTATAGGGCGCCTTGGGATCGGCATAGGGATTGGCGTCGGCCGGCGCGGCGCCGCCCCCTGCCCCCGCCTGCGCGCTCTGGGCGCCTTGCGCGCCGGCTTGTGGAGCGGCGGGTTGCGTCGAGGGAGCGCGCGTCGCACGGCGCGGCTTGGCGGCCTGATGGGCGGCGGGCGCCGCATGAACCACCGGCTTCGGCTTCTCCTTCGGCGCGTCGACGCGCACCGCCGGCAGAGACTGACTGGCTTCCTGCGCTGTCGCGACGCCGACGCCCGCGGCCAGCAGAGCCGCTACTCCCAACAGTTTCGCCGACGGGCCGTCGATGCGCGAGACCGACGCGGATGATCCGCGCCGCAGGCTGCGCAGAGAAAACGGCGCTTTGATGTTGTTCATTCTGTCCTGCCCCCGTGGAATCAAGTCCGGGAAAACCGGTAAGGTGATCCACTATGCGTATTTTCCGCTGCGAGCAGGGTCAATCGAAGGATGCGTAGACTGGAAATATTACAAGGACCAAATTCTTGAAAGTCTTGAAATAAAAGCTTCCTGTCACGTTGTTGACATTGTTCGAAAGAGACTTATTGGAAATATTCCAAGTTGAAGCCGCGCGGATTTAGCCGCTCCGTTCGTCATACATCTGATACGCCTCATCGCCTTTCGCTCGTGGGGCGACGCGCCGAGCCATCGACCTCGTTTTTCGTCGCCCGCGCTCGGCTCGACCTCGAAAAGCTCATTTGCCTTCGATCGTCTTGCGCGCCTCGTCGCGCAGCAGACGGCGGGAATCGTCGCGGATATAGGACATGTGCCCGCCGGGCACGGTCACGAGCCGCACGCGAGTCGTCTCGCCGAAAGCGGGCAGCTGATCGATGAGCAGCTTGCTCGCATAATAGGGCGTCACCAGATCGGCGAGCCCATGGGCGACGAGCACTTTCAGCCGCGCGTCGAGAGCGAGCTCGTCGCGCAGCGTCGAGACCGCCTCCGCATTGGCGCGGCCGCCGCGGCCGAAGTCCCAATCATGCGCGACCTTGTGATTGAGAATCTCATAGCGCGCGTCGCCGATCGGCCATTGCAATTTCTCGATCGTCAGGCGCGTCATCGCGGCGCCGAGCGGCGCGGCGAGCGCGTCGAGCACCGGATCAGCCCAATTGCTCTCGCGCGAGAAGGGCCGCGGATCGAAGCCCGTGATCTCGCCGTCATAGGCGCTGGAGACGCGATGCGAGGCGCGCAGACGATCGCGCAGAAAAGTCTTCAGCGCGACGCGGCCGCCCTCCTCCATCACGATCCGCGATTCCAGCCCGGTGAAGCGCGTGACATTGGCGTCGAGCCGCTCCAGCGCGTCCTTGTCGCGCGGGCCTTTGAGCAGATCGACGAGAAATTCGCCGGAGGCGTAGGCCTCGACATCGGCGAGCTCGGCGCGCTGCTTGGCATCGCGCGCCACCGCCGCATAGGACGGCAGGCGGCCGGCGAGCGACAGGAGATTGCGCGGGCTGTCCAGCCAGGCGAAATCCAGCGCCGGCGAGATCAGCACCAGACCTTCGACGCCGATGCTCTCGCGCTCGCGCAGCGCATGGGCGAGCTCGACGGCGCGAAAGCCGCCATAGCTCTCGCCGACCAGAAACTTCGGCGAGGCGATGCGTCGATGCGTCGCCAGCCATTTGCGCACCACCACCGCGAGCGCCTCGGCGTCACCCTGCGCCGAGAAGAAATGCTTTCTCGTCTCCTCATTGTCTGTGAGGAACTTGCTGTAGCCCGTGCCCGGCGGGTCGATGAAGACGAGATCGACGAAAGGCAGCCAGCTTTCGGCATTGTCCACGACGACGGGCGGCGCGGAGGGCGACAGCGGCCCCGCGCCCAGCGACAGGCGCCAGGGCGAGACGCCGCCGAGGCCGAGCCAGGCGGAAGCCGCGCCCGGCCCGCCATTGAAGACGAAGGCGATGGGCCGGGCCAGCGCATCGACGTCGGAGCGCTCATAGGAGACGAAAGCGACATCCACGCGCGGCGCGCCGCTCTGGGCGTCGCGCAGCCGCACCGCGCCGGCGCGGGAGAGGAAGGCCAGCTTCTCGCCGCGGATCGACATGGAATGCGTGGTCGTGACCTCTGTCGGAAGGCCTTGCGATTGGTCCGCGGCCTCCTCGCTCTCCTTTTTCTGCGCCGCGGGCGGCGCCGCGAGGCTCGAGGAGCCGGAGAGACAAAGAGCCAGCGCGAGCGCAATCCAGGCTTTGGAAATCATGTCACGACCTTTCATTCCACGATGTGAGAACAGATAGCGCCGCGCTCGAGCGCGGCGAAGGGCGATGGAACCATCTCCAGCGGCAAGAATTGTCATCCGATCCTGCGGCGCTCCAAAATAGACGCGCCCGAGCACAGGAGAAGAAAGATGGAATGGAACCAGATCCAAGGCAATTGGAAGCAGGCTACGGGCAAGATCAAAGAGAAATGGGGCGACTTGACCGATGACGATCTGACCAGAATCCAGGGCAAGCGTGACCAATTCGAAGGCGAATTGCAGAAACGCTACGGGAAAAGCAAGGAAGCCGTTCAAAAAGATGTCGATGAGTGGCTGAAAACGCTCCATTGAGCGACGCCTCTCCACTATGCTCCCAGGGGAGAGACAAAGCGGCGGCCGGTTCTCCGGCCGCCGCGGCTTTCGTCAGCGCGGCATCACCGCCCAATAGTCGAGGTCGAGCAGCACGTCCGGATGCGGCTTACCCTCGGCCGTCGTCAGCGGGAAATCCGCCGGCGGGTGGTCCTTCGTGGCGACGAGCCGCAAGCGCAGCGCGCCAACGTCCGAGCGGCCGGGAATCCCGGCCTTGTCCAGCACTTCCGACCAGGCGAAGACGGTGCCGCCGGCGAACAGCGGATTGACATGGCGCCCGCCATTCACCGCGGCGATGTGGAAGGCGTTCTCGAGACCGTTGAAGGAGAGCGCGCGGGCGAGCGAGATCACATGCCCGCCATAGATGATGCGCTTTCCGAAACGCCCCTGCGCCTCATAATATTGATTGAAATGGACCTTGGAATTGTTCTGATAGAGGCGCGTGGCGATCTGATGCTCGGCCTCCTCCACGGTCATTCCGTCGATATGGTCGATCTTCTCGCCCACCTCGTAATCGCCCCAGAAATAGGGAGAGCCGGCCAAATCCTTGTCGTAGGCGGCGACGTTTATCGCCGGCACGGCCTTGCCGAGATCGGCGGGGGCGACGGATTTCGGCAGCGTCGGCACGACTTCCGGCCCCACGGGGGCGTCCTTGTCGCGCTTCTTCACCATCACCCAGCGGGCGTAGTCGAGCACCGTCTCGCCGCGCTGATTCTTGCCGGTGGAGCGCACATAGACGACGCCGGTCTCCTTATTGGAGTTCTCCTTGAGGCCGATGACCTCGGATGTCGCCGTCAGCGTGTCGCCCGGATAGACGGGCACGAGAAATTTGAAATCCGCATAGCCGAGATTGGCGATGGCGTTCAGCGAGACGTCCGGCACGGTCTTGCCGAGCACGAAATGGAAAACGAGAATATCGTCGATCGGCGCTTCTCTATAGCCGATCGCCTGGGCGAAGGTCGCCGAGGATTGGACGGCGAAGCGCGGCAGATAGAGCGCCGTGTAGAGCGCGACGTCG
The DNA here is from genome assembly GCF_011378635.1 of Methylosinus sp. RM1. Classification (NCBI taxonomy): domain Bacteria; kingdom Pseudomonadati; phylum Pseudomonadota; class Alphaproteobacteria; order Hyphomicrobiales; family Methylocystaceae; genus Methylosinus; species Methylosinus sp. RM1. The sequence continues at coordinate 31,436 of NZ_WOVC01000013.1, read as the reverse complement.
CCCGCCGTCACCGTGCGCGGCGCGGCGTGGCGGATCACCTGACCCAGCGAGAAATCCTCGAAAAAATTTCCGACCTTCGACTTGCTCATGCCTCAACCATTTCTTGTCGCGCTGGTCTTCTCCAGCGCTGCGAGGAGCCGTGCGGGATCTCCCGCGATGAAGAGCTTTTTCAGCCGCGCCGTGTGACCGGAGGCGATCGACACGGTTCTGCGCGGCGCGCCGATCGTCTCGGCGACCAGTTCGACCAGCGCGTCATTGGCGCGCCCATCCTCGGGCGCGGCCCGCACCCTGGCCTTGAGCACCGCCCGGCCGTCGGCCAGACGCTCGACGCCTTCGACCGCGTCGCGGCCGCCCTTGGGCGTCAGCCGAACCCAGAGAGCGACGCCTTCGCCCTCCGCGCTCCAGGCGGCGGCCTCCGTCATGTCAGCCTATGCCGCCGAGCTGGCCGGCGACCAGATTGCGCAGGAATTGCAGCGCGAGCAGCAGGATGATGGGCGAGATGTCCATTCCGCCCAAGCTCGGCAGCACGCTGCGGATCGGCCGCAGCACCGGCTCGGTCAGCGCGTTCAGCGCATTCCACAGCGAATAGACTGCGCGCGATCTGGTGTTCACCACATCGAAGGCGATGAGCCATGACATGACCGCCATGGCGATGACGACCCACCAATAGAGGTCGATGATCGTGAAGATGAGATTGGCCACAGCATATTGCATGATGTGCTTTCCACCGGTCGAAGTCGAAAAATGTCTCTATCCCTCCTGCACCGCCGCCGCAATCCCCGGCCCCGGCTTCGGCGCGGCCATTCGGCGGAGACCGTCTCGGAAAAGAGGAACGATTTCGACGCAGGGCGGATTGACAGGCGGGTAGGCGCCGAGTATCCAGCGCCTCGGAGCGGGGCTGTAGCTCAGATGGGAGAGCGCTGCAATCGCACTGCAGAGGTCGGGGGTTCGAATCCCCCCAGCTCCACCAATCAATTCAACGGCGATCGGACTTCCAGAAATCGCGGATCGACTGTCGGGCGCGCGTCACGCGCGCGACGCCGGCCACGAATCCGTAGCGGCGCGCCGCTCGCGTCGTCGACTTCACGACATGATCTTCGCTCGCAGCGCTCTACCTCACGCCCTCGGCGTCGGGACATGCTCGTCGAAGCGCCGCCGCGGAAAGGCCGCTCTGAACAGCATGATGACGAGATTGATCAGAACGAGACCAACGAGCAGCGTCAGCCCCCAATCGCCTATGCTCGCCGTGGAGGGCGCCTGCAACACCGAATTCACGGCCGTTTCGCCCTTGGCCCATACGCAGCTCACCGCCTCGCAAAATGTCATCGACGCGAGCGGTTGTTCGCAGGACTCCATGATCGGCTCCCGAGTTCTCGTCTATTCGCACGCATTTAGAGGCGCTGCGAGCGACTTCAATCCCGCCCGCGTCGCGCCGCAGCATAGACGGCGGCGCAACGACGCACGCGGGAAACGATGCGCACGATAAAGTAGAGTTGCGCCGAAAAGCGTCTATCGTCGCGTGCGACCGAGCGACATTTCTGTTGCCGTGCTCTTATTTTCTCTCGACAACGGCTAAGTATTCGCCCACTCTATCGGCGTTCGGAATTTCCGTTCATCCTGGGAAAACTCGGAGCCGACGTAACCGATTTGGACGAAAGATCGTCCGACGGAAGTCGTTCCGCCCCCTTCGACGCCGGAGACCCATGCGCCGCATCGTTCGCCCCTTCGTGAAGGAATTCAAATCGCGCTCCGCCAAGGCCGCGTCGAGCCGTATCGTTCCGCTCGACGAAGCGGCCGCCGAGCAAAAGCCCGCCTTTCTCGACCTCGCGGCCTTCGCGCCGCGCGTCGTGGAACGCGAGACGCCGCATGACGACGGCTACGAAGCGGCGATGAAAGCGGCCGATCTCGTTTTCGGCAAGAAGGCCGAAGCGATAAAGGCGGAGGCCGTGTCCGCGCAGCCGGCGAGCACCGGCCGTGTGCTGCCGAGCCTCATCGAGCCCATCGCGCCGCCGCCCGAGCCGGAGGCGCCTGTCCGCCGTGGCCCCGGCCGTCCGCGCGGCGTGAAGAAAGCCGTCGAGCCGAAGATCGTCGACGCCGAGAGCGACGCGCCGATTCGCGCCGCGCGCCGCCCCAAAACGCCGAAAGCCGCGCCCGCGCCGCGGCCCGCTCCGGAGCCGATCTCCATTGTCGCGCGCCAGCCGCCGGCTCCGGCGCCGATCGCCGTCGCCAGGGTCGAGAGCGAGACAACGAGCCGCAGGACTCGCCGCGCCATTCAGCTGCGCTGGGTTCTCGGAACGGAGCTGCGGGCCGGCGAAAAGTGGAAGCGTCGCCTTCCCGAGGCCGCCCGCTGAACGAAAGACGCCGCGTCGGGATGCGAGACGACGCTAACCTTCGCCGGCGCCATTCGTTCAAAATCCTTGCTCCTCGGCTCGATCGGCGTCATATACGGAGAGCGATGACGGACTCTCAAGAAACCACGCTGATCGAGGCCTTGAAGAAGGTCGATGCGCATGGCGACATCGCGCCGCCGCATGTGCAGGATCCGATGACCATGGCGCTGCGCCAGCGCGCCATTGCGGCCGATCTCATGCGTTGGGACGACAGCCGCGGCCGTTACGTGCTCACCGGCACCGGCCGCAGCCGCATCAGCGCCCGCAATCGCGCCCCTGGCGCGGTGCTGCGCTTCCGCCGCAGAGACGAGCGCGAAGGCGATTCTCAGCGCAAGGTCGACTGATCGGAAATTTCCAACCTATTCAGCACGAAGTCGGCGCGCTCGGCGACGCTCGCCCGCGGCAAGACATCCAGCCGATAGCCGAGCAATGGATAAGCTTCCGCGAGCCGCTCGTATTCGGCGACGGCGGCGTCGAAGCTATGGCGGCGCTCCGTATCCTCGACATAGATTTCTCGCCACGGCGGCGTCATGAACACGCGAGAATCATAGCGCGGCTGCGCGCGCAAGGTCGCCTGCGCCGGCTCTCCGGTCGCATGTTGTAGCGCGACGGCGGCGTCGACCAGCCCTCGATCGAAAAACACGAGCCCGGTCTCGCGGCCGGCTCTCTCGATATCCTCTATCGCCATTCGAAGGGCGCGACGCGCGAATGCCGCGAGATCGACCCACGGCAGCGCGGCTCCCGCGCCCGCGATCTCCTCGGCGACGATTCTGCGTCCCGGCTCTTCGACCACAGCGAAGCCGCGGCGCGCGAGTTCGGCGAGCAGGCTCGATTTGCCACCGCCCGAGCAGCCCGAGATCACGATGAAACCTCTCATGAAATCCTCGCTTCGGCGATATTCAGCCGCGACGCCCGGGTCCGCCGTTCTTCGCCTCGGCGACGGCGGCGTGATATTTCTTCGCGATCTGCGCGAGATCGACGCGCGTCGGCGGCAGCTTCAGCCCCATCTCGTCCAGAGTGTCGACCACGATTCGCGAAATGACGAGATCGCGAAACCATTTGTGATTCGACGGAACCACGAACCAGGGCGCCTGCTTCGTGCTGGTGCGCGCCAGCGCCTCCTCATAGGCCTCCACATATTGCGGCCAATATTCGCGCTCCGTGTAATCGCTCTCGCTGATCTTCCAATTGCGCGCCGGATCGTCGAGCCGCTGCTCGAAGCGCGCGAGCTGCTCCTCCGGGCTGATGTGGAGATAGAATTTCAATATTCGCACATTGCCGTCGCGGGTGAGCAGGCTCTCGAAATCATTGATCTCGTCATAGCGCTTCGACCATATGTCGCGAGGAACGAGCTTGTGCACGCGCACCACCAGCACATCCTCGTAATGCGAGCGGTTGAAGATGACGACCTGGCCCTTGGCCGGCGCATGGGCGTGAATGCGCCAGAGAAAATCATGGTCGTGCTCGATCGGCGTCGGCTGCTTGAAGCAGGCGACCGAAACGCCTTGCGGATTCATGCCCGAAAACAAATGACGAATAGTGCCGTCCTTGCCGCCGGCGTCGAGCCCTTGCAGCACGATCAGCAGCGCCTGCGAACCATCGGCATAGAGCAGATATTGCAGCTTCGCCATGCGCTCGACATGTTCCTTGATCTTGGGCAGCGCCTCCTCATGCGATTTGTGCTTGCCCGTAGCGGAAGGATCATAATCGGCGAGGCGGAGCTTCACACCCGGCTCGACCCTGTATTTGTCACGCCAATCCATTCGCTTACCCTCTGGATGAGGCTGCCTGCCGCGCCAACGCGAGACCGCCGGAGAGCGGACGCTCGACCGTGGCCACGCTTTTCTCCTGCCGTCTCATGCGATGATCCACGACGCGCGCGACGATCTTGCGCGCCAATCCCAATATGAACATGAAGCCGATGCAATAGGCCCAGACGATGCCGATGAGCCGCAGCGAGATCGGCGGAACGAGCCAGCCGAAATAGCACATGGCCGCGGCGAGAAGCTGCGTCGCGAGAATCGCGAAGAGGAGCTTCCAGGCCGGAAAAGGCGGCAGGAAGAACCAGCGCTGCGTGCGCGCGACGAGCAGCAGCAGATGGCCGCCGACGACGAGCTGCAGAAACATCATCGTCTGCAATTGCTGCGGCGAGAACAGCTGCATCGCCTCCCCCAGCGGCTCGCGCGCCAGCGCCCTGACGCCGATGAGCAGCAGGCCGAAGGATTCGATGACGCAGACGAGGCCGAGCACGGTCGCAATGGCGAGCAGCCGCGGCATTCGCCAGCGTATCGGCCGCGGCTCGACCGGCGTATTGTCATAAGCGATGGTCATGATCGGCGCGTCGTCGAGCAGCGACATCACGACGATCATCGCGGCGGTGAGCGGCGTGAATCCCAAAAGCACGCTCGACAGAACGACGACGAACATGATGTCGATGGTCAGAGCGACGCGATAGGTCGTGTAGCTCTCGATTCGGCCGAAAATGCGCCGCGCCTCGTCGATGGCGCTGGAGATGACGGAAAGCCCCGGCGCGGTGAGGATGAGCGCCGCGGCGCCGCGCGCAGCGTCGGTGGCGCCAGAAACGGCGACTCCGCAATCGGCCTGCTTCAGCGCCGGCGCGTCATTGACGCCGTCGCCCGTCATGGCGACGAGATGGCCGCGCTGCTGCAACGCTTTCACGATCGCATATTTATGCTCGGGAAAGACGCGGGCGAAGCCGTCCGCCCGCTCGATCGCGTCGACGACATCGGCGGAAAGATGGTTGGGATCGAGATCTTTGGGAAAAATATCGGCCGCCGCGACGATATGATCGCCGAGGCCGAGCTGCCGCGCGGTCTCTATCGCTATGGCGGTGTCGTCGCCCGTCACCATTTTCACCGCCACGCCCTTGGCGCGAGCGGCGGCGATCGTCGCCTTGGAATCGGCGCGCGGCGGATCGAACATGGGCAAAATTCCGAGCAGCCGGAACGTCGCGCCATCGTCCCCCGAGCGCGCCACGGCGAGCGCGCGCGAGCCTTTTTCGGCGAGTTCGTCGACGATTCTTTTCACGCGCTGCGCGATGTCTGCGTCGGCGTGGACGAGATCGACGATCGCCTGCGGCGCGCCTTTGGTGACGATGATCGACTTGCCCTGCGCATCGGTCACCGTCGCCTGCGTGCGCTTGGCGACGGGGTCGAAGGGAATGAATTTCGTCGTCGAATAAGTTTTGAGGGCATCCTTGTCCTTCAGCGCGTCGATGCAGGCCGTGTCTATGGCGTCGCGATCCTCGAGCTTGGAGGCGAGCGCAGCGGCGAGAATACAATCCTGCGCGTCCTTGGACTCGAAGAGGATAGGCTCGCTCAGCGTCAGCTGATTCTTGGTCAGCGTGCCGGTCTTGTCGGAGCACAGAATATCGACGCCGGCCATCTCCTCTATCGCCGAGAGCTTGGAGACGATCGCCTTTTCTTTCGACAGAGCCAGCGCGCCGAGCGCCATCGTCACCGAGAACACCGCCGGCATGGCCACCGGAATGGAGGCGACCATCAGCACCAGCACGAACTGAAGAATGGAGAGCGCGTCCGCCATGCTCCAATCATCGGCGACGACGAGATCGCGATAGACCTTCACCGCGACGAGAACCGCCGCGAGCGCCACGGCGACGACGATGAGAAAATCGCCGATCTCGAACATGGCCTTTTGCGCATGGCTCGCTGCGCCCGCGCCGGCGACGAGGCTCGCCGTGCGGCCGAAGAATGTGTTGGCGCCCGTCGCCGTGACGACGCCGATCATCTCGCCCTGCTTCACTATGCTGCCGGAATAGGCCACATCGCCGACCTTTTTGGCGACGGGCAGCGATTCGCCGGTCAGCGCCGCCTGGTCGATGGAGGCGTAATCTCCCGACACGAGCCGCAGATCGGCCGGCACGACGACGCCGAGCCGGATCTTCACAATGTCGCCCGGCGTCAGCTCGGCCGCGGGCCTCGCGCTCCATTCGCCGTCGCGCAGCACGGTGGCTTCCGGCGCGAGGCCTTTCTTCAGCGCCGCCAGCGCATTGGAGGCTTTGCGATCCTGCCAGAATTCGAGCCCGGCGTTGAACAGCAGCAGAGCGAAGATGATGGCGAAATCATTCCAATGGCCGATCAGCGCGGAGACGATCGCCGCCGCCTCGATCATATAGGCCATGGGCCCGGCGAAATAGCCGAGGATCTTGCGCCAGAGGGAGACGCGCTTCTCGGGCAGCGCATTGGGGCCGTAGGCCCGCAGTCGCCGGCGCGCCTCATCCGCGGCGAGCCCGCGTCTCGGATCGACGCCGAGCCGCGTCAGCACTTCGTCCAACGGCATTTTGCCGTAATCGGCGGCCGCCGGCGGAACAGCGGCCGCAGGGCCGGCGGCGGAGCGCGGCGGGAGCGGCCCGGTCGCCAGCGAGGTTCTGGTTGTCAACGACATGGCGTATCTCTTCGAGCCTGTGTCTCGGAGCGAGTCTCGGAACGAATCTCGGAGCGTCGCGGGACAAGAAGCGGGCGCGTCTTTCGCTGACATAGAGCCGAGGCCGCCCGGAAATAGCCTCCGCCTCATGATGAATTGCGCCGCGCGCCACATTAACCATGACGTTGACAAGCCGTCGCACCTCGCTCAAGAGGACGGCTATTCTGGACGGCCTCTCGCGGCGCGGCCTCCAATTCGAGAAGTGGATCACATTTGACGCAGCAGGCAATCGCGCTGACCCCCGCGAAGGACGTGATCGTCCGCGACGAGCGATTCGTCTCTGTCTCGAAAGAGCCCTGGCTTCGAATCGAGGCCGATTTCGGCGCCGGCCCTTTCGTCGAGATGGTTTTCCGCACGAGCCTGCTCGACGATCCCGTGCGGCCCGTGCTGCGCTTCGTGACGCCTGCAGGCGCCATCGACCGCATTCTCCCCGGCCCGGCCGCCGGCGCAGGCGTCTGGATCGGCGCCCTGCCCTGCGGCGCGCGCGAGTTTCTCATCAGCCCGACCAATCGGCCCGGCCCTTTCGGCTTCATGATCGAGAGCCTGCGGCCGGTCGGCCTCGCCGAGGCGCTGATGCGCGTCTGGCGTCGCAGGCCTGCGAAGCTCTGGTCATATTTCCTGCCCACTCTCTTCGGCTATCGCAGCGAGGCCGAGAATGCGCTCGATTGGGCGAGCAATTTCGAGCCGCTCGATGATTTCGAGAATTGGCGCGCGCGCCGCGCCCGCCGCTTCGAGCCGACGGGCTTCGACGCGCCGCGCAACGACTCGGCGACGGCGCCGCGCTTTGCGATTCTGCTCCTCGACGCCGGCGCGGCCCCCGACCGAAAGGCGCTCACTCTCGCCTCGATCGAGCGGCAATCCCAACTCCCGTTTCTCCCACCCGCGCGCATCGCGCATAGCGAGGCGGAACTCGTTCCCCTGCTCGCCGAGACGGATTTCGTCGCGGTTCTGCGCGCCGGTGACGAATTGGCCGATCACGCCTTCGCCTCGCTCGCCGAACACATCGCGCGCGCGCCGCACGCCAAGCTGATCTACGCCGACGAGCTGCTGCGCACGAAAAACGGACCGAGGCCGAGCTTCACGCCCGATTGGAGCCCTTCGCTCGCGGCGGCGCGCTCCTATTTCGGCCGTTGCGCTTTCTACGCCGCCTCGACGCTGACGGGAAAATCGATCGGCGAGTCGATGCGCGCCGCGCCCTTCCGCCTCGCGCGCGCAGAGATTTCGCATCTGCGCCGCTGGCTGCTGACGCGCGACGAGGAACCGGAAGCGCCGATCGTCGCGCCATCCGCGTCCGCTCGCGCGGAGCCCGCGCCGAGCGTCTCCGTCATCGTGCTGACGCGCGACCGCGCCGATCTTCTTCGCCCCTGCGTCGAGAGCATATTGCGCCTCTCGACGCATCCGTCCTTCGAGCTGATCATCGTCGACAATGGCAGCCGCGAGGCGAAGACCTTCGCCACTTTCGAAAAGGCGAAGAAGGACCCGCGCGTGCGCATTCTCTCGCGCCCCGAGCCGTTCAATTTCGCGCGTCTCAACAATGACGCCGCGCGCGCCGCGACCGGCGAGGTCCTCCTCTTTCTCAACAATGATACGGCGATCGTCAGCCCGGACTGGCTCGAGACTCTCTCCCGTCGCGCAATGGCGCCGCAGACGGGCGCCGTCGGCGCGCTGCTGCTCTATCCGGACGGACGCATCCAACATGCGGGCGTCACCATAGGGCTAGGGCAGGACGCCGGACATTTCGGCGCTCTGGTCGCGCCGCAGACGCCGTCCTGGCTCGGCCGCGCCGGCCTCGCGCATGAGAGCTCCGCCGTCACCGCCGCCTGCATGGCGGTGGAACGGCGCAAATTCGACGCGGTCGGCGGTTTCGACGCGATCAATCTGCCGATCGAGTTCAACGACGTCGATCTCTGCCTGCGACTCGGCGAGCGCGGCTGGACCGCGCTCTATGATCCGAGCGCGCGGCTGCTGCATTACGAATCGGCGTCGCGCGGCTCGCCCAAGTTTCGTCCGATGAGCGTCTATGCGAAAGAGCGCGACTATTTCCGCGACCGCTGGCGCGCGGTCATTCGCGACGATCCCTATTTTCATCCTGCTTTATCGCTCTATGCGCGCCATCCGGCGCTCTGGTAGAGAGAAAAGAATATGATGCGCCCGATCGTCTATGACGCCACGCATCTCGTCTCCCTCGGAAGGGCGGCGGGCGCGGCCGGCATCGGGCGTATCGATCTTGCTTTCGCACGCCATTTCGCCGCGCATCCGCGCCTGTCCTGCGCCGCGCATTACGGCGCGCGCGGCCCACATGTGCTCGCGCCGTCGCGCCTCGCCCGCATCGTCGCCGATGTCGCGCCTGCCGCGCCGGACGCTTCGTCGGAATGGGCGCGGCTGCGCGGCTGGCTACTCGGCGCGGAGCGTGCGCCCTTCGCCACGGCCCCTGCGCCGCGCGACGCTCTCGGCCAATTTCTCTGGCGCACGCCGCTGCGTCTCGCCAATGACGCGCCGCACGCGCCGCCGCCGAATTCGCTCTATCTGAACATAGGGCAGCACGCCTGCGAGTTCCCGTTGCTGTTTCGATGGCTGGAGCGGCGGCCGGACATGCGCGCCGTCTTCTTCGTACACGATCTCCTGCCGCTCGATCGGCCGGAATTCTTCCGCCGCGGCTATGAGGCGCTGTTTCGCAGGCGAATCGACACGATCCTGCGGCACGCCGATGCGCTGCTGGCGATGAGCGAAATCGTCGCCGAACGTCTCGAGCGCGAGATCGCGCGCAAAGGCGCGCGCATTCCGATTCATGTCGAGCCGGCGCCGTCGACGCAGGGCGAGACCGCCGATGCGCGCGACGAACAGCTCGCGCGCTGCGATTATTTCGTGCTCGTCTCCACGCTGGAGCCGCGCAAGAATCATCTGATGCTGCTCAATGTCTGGCGCGCTCTGGCCGCGGGCCCGCAGCCCGTCCCCAAGCTCGTCCTCGTCGGCGGACGCGGCTGGGAGAATGAGCAGATTGTCGACATGCTGAATCGCTGCGAGGCGATCCGCCCCCATGTGCGCTGGACGAGCGACCTGCCCGCGGCCGCGCTGCGCCGGCTGCTCGCCAACGCCAATGCGCTGCTGATGCCGAGCTTCGCGGAAGGCTACGGCCTGCCGGTGGTCGAGGCGCTCGCGCTCGGAACGCCGGCGATCGTCTCCGACATTCCAGTATTCCGCGAGATCGCGCAGGAGCGCGCGCTCTTCCTTTCGCCCCTCGACGGGCTCGGATGGAAACGCGCCGTGACGGACTTCTGCGCGGCGGCCTCGCCCCGCCGTCTCGCCGCCATCGGCGCCGCGCAAAGCTTCTCGGCGCCCGATTGGATCCGCTATTTCGAGCGCATCGAATCTTTTCTCGACTCGCTCTGAGCCGCCAGCCGGGCGAGAAGCCGATCGCCGCCGGCAGGATCGCGGTCGATCACGCGAGGCGCTTCCTACCGAAGCGGACGGTTCGATGAAGCACAGCTAAAGTCCAGAGTCTTTCGTTTTGACGCGTTTCCAACGCCGACCATTGTCCACTTAGGCTGGAAACTCTGAAGCGTCAGCGAGCGAGGTCGGACCCGGCTCACGTGAAGAAAGCACAGGTCGCCCGAGACACACAAACCTCCCGAGACGACGACAAACAAAAAGCCCGGCGCGATACGCCGGGCTTTTCGTACTATTCTCTTTTCGCTCGCCTCTATCGGGCGACCGCCAAATCAATATTTGGCGACGACCGGAGCGGCGGCCGGGCTGAACAGGTTGAAGTGGTAGTTCACGCCGGCGCGAACCACATGGCCGTTGAAGCGGGCCGAGGAGGAGGTGGTGGCGGCCGGACCAGCGACGGTCGTGAAGGAGATCACGCTGGAGGTCGAGACCGTGCCGAGATCGTAATAGAGATATTCGACCTTGGCGCTCCACTTCGGCAGGAACAGCCACTCGACGCCGCCGCCGGCCGTCCAGCCCACGCGGGTGTCGGAGAAGGCGCTCGACGAGGTGCCGACGAGACCGCCGACAGCCTGGAACACGCTGCTGCTCAGATTGGCCTGACCATAGGCGAGACCGCCGGTGCCGTAGACGAGCAGCGAGGGGGTGATCAGATAGCCGAGACGGCCGCGGACGGTGCCGAGATAGTCGATCGACTTCGAAGCGCTGATCGTCGAGGTCAGCGGGCCGAAAGCAGCAACCGAGGACGTGCCGCTGTTGCTGCCGGCGACGCCCTGGATGTCGGCCTCGACGCCCGCGACGAAGGCGTTGGCGAACTGATAGTTATAGCCGATCTGGCCGCCGCCGATGAAGCCGTCGATGCTGGTGCCGAGCGAGCCCGAGCCGGCGATGCCGACGATCGGGTTGACCGGAGCGATCGAGCCCGAGGAGACCGCCACCGAGCTGCTCTCGTCCCAGGTGTAACCCGCGTTCAGGCCGACGTAGAAGCCGGTCCACACGGCCGGCGGCGGCGGGGGCGGCAGCAGGGGGGCGGCCTTCTTGGACGGCAGGTCGGCAGCCAACGCCGAGCCCGCGGAGACGGCCAGCGCGAGCGCGGAGGCGGCGAGCAAAGACTTTTTCATCATACGGCCCTCAGTTAGATTTCATGGGTCTTCGATCCGCCGCCGCCGGAACGCCTGGGCGCCGCACGATCGATCGCCGACCGCTACAACCCGGCGCAGAGAAGCGCGCCGTCTGTGGTGAATAGCTACGGATCATTGCGTGCGTCGTCAACAAAGGCGGAGCCGTTCGTCCTCCAAATCGCGGTTTTTGTCGAAAGCTGTGTCAATTACGCAACAGTACCGGAGCCCGGCAAAAATAATCTGAGCGCATAAGCGCGCTTGCCAAGAATTTGCCGCTTTGGCATATCTCAACTCACGCTCGCCGAAGCGCCGAGATTCGGAGCTTCGGAAAGAGCGTCTCAGGACGCCTGCGGAGACGTGGCCGAGAGGCTGAAGGCGGCGGTTTGCTAAACCGTTATAGGGTTGTAAAGCCCTATCGAGGGTTCGAATCCCTCCGTCTCCGCCAGCTCCTTACGCCGCCGGCCCGATGGCGAGCCTCGCGAGTGGCGGGCTTCGTCGAGGCTTCATCCCCTTACTGCCTCCCCTCGCGCCGTTGCGCTCAAGCTCGTGGTCGGGCTAGATGGGCGCGAGCGTTCGCGTATTCCCGTCCCATTAAGAATTTCGGATCGACCATGCGCAGACTTGTCGCCGCCCTCGCGGTCCTCGCCTTTTTCACGTCTCCCTCTCGCGCGGCGCCGAACATCGGCAGCGCCACGGCGATCGAGAAGGACGTGCGCGGCGAATCGGACGGCCGCACGGCGAAGATCGGCGTCGGCGACGCCGTCTATGCCGACGAAGTTCTATCCACCGGCGCGGAGAGCCGCGGCCGCTTCGTTTTCGAGGACCGCACCGATCTTCAGCTCGCCCCGTCCTCCCGCGTCAAGCTGGACAAATTCGTCTATTCCAACGACAAAACCGCCGTCTTCAGCGCCACCAAGGGAGCGCTCCGCTTCATCAGCGCTCCGGCCGGCCACAAGGACTACGAAATACGCACGCCCAATGCGACGATCGGCGTGCGCGGCACCAGTTTCGCCGTGCGCGTGCGGCTCGGACGCACCGACGCGGTTCTCTATGACGGCGTCATCGAGGTCTGCCCGATCGGCGGCGGCGCCTGTCGAACGCTCGACACTCCCTGCACTTTCGTCACGGTCGCGAGCGGCGGCGCGACCGCGCCCGCGGCGCTCGGCTCCGGCGACTGGAGCTTCGACGACAGCTGCAAGATTCCGGGCCGACGCGCCGGCGAGACGCCGCCGCTCGCTCCGATGACGCCGCCCCCCGTGACTCCGGCCGCGACGGCTTCGCCCATCGACTGGAGCGGCCCCTCCTTCGGATTCGACGCCGGAACCGGGGTCGGCGGCGGCGAATTCGCCGACCCGGTGCCGATGAACGGCGCCGCCTTCCTGGGCGGCTTGCGCTTCGGCTATTCCTTCGCGCTGACCAAGGAGATCATCGCCGGCTTCGAGACCGACGCCTCCTATCGCAGCGATCTCGGCGGCGGCTCCAACGGCCACGCCCAGGCGTCGAGCGCGCGCGGCGGCTACTTCGGCACGGCCCGCATCCGCCTCGGCTATGCCTTCGATCGCCTGCTGGTCTATGGGACGGGCGGCCTCGCCTATGGCCATATCATCGCGCCGCGCAGCTTCTCCGGCTATAATGTGATCGCCGCGCCCTACACTTACGGGACGAATCGCGAGAATCCGTTCCTGCCGGGCTGGACGGTCGGCGCCGGCGCGCAATTCGCGATCACGGACAATGTGTCGGTGCGCGCCGAATATCTCTACGCCAAGCTGCAGCATTATCTCCCGCTCTACGACACCAATACATCCCCGCTGCCTTACGCCACCTGCACGGTGTCGGCGCTGCACAGCATTCGGGTCGGCGTCAATTACGGCTTCTCGCTCAAAGATTTGCTCTCCATCGCGACGCCGAGATGACGAAGACGCGCCGAATGCCGAGGATATTCGGCCGCGCGCGCGTCGCCGCTCATTGCCGAAGCCACGCGCAAAGCCTATAAAACAACGGCGTCCGCCATCGGCGGGCGCGGCCCGACACATTCCTCTTGTTTCGAAGAGTCGATATGCCCTGGAGCAGTCAAGGCGGCGGCCCTCGCAAGCCGAACGACAACGGCCCCTGGGGCCAAGGTCCCTGGGGCGGCGGCCCTTCCGGCGGCGGCGCGCCGCCCGATCTCGAAGAGCTGCTGCGCCGCGGGCAGGACAGCCTGCGCCAAATGCTCCCCTCCGGCCTCGGCGGACGCGGCGTCGCCATTCTCGCGCTGCTGACCGTGCTCGCTTGGCTCGCCAGCGGCTTCTACACGGTCGGCCCCAATGAGGTCGGGCTCAATCTGCTCTTCGGCAAATATCGCGGCAAGACGCAGGCCGGCCTCAATTATAATCTGCCGTCGCCGATCGGGACGGTGATCAAACTCGCCGTCACCGACCGCAACGCCGTCGATATCGGTTTTCGCGAGCAGCCGACCACGCGCCGCGGTCCGCTCGCGCCGGAGGCGCCGGAAGAGAGCCTCATGCTCACCGGCGACGAGAACATCGCCGACGTCAAATTCCGCGTCTTCTGGCAGATCGATCCGGCGCATCCCGAGGATTACGCCTTCAACGTCGCCAATCCGCCGGCGACGGTGAAGGCGGTCGCCGAAAGCGCCATGCGCGAGATCGTCGGCCAGTCGCAGATCCAGAAAATCCTGACCGCCGACCGCAAACTGATCGAGCCGGCGAGCCAGCAGCTGATGCAGAAGGTGCTGGACGATTATCACAGCGGCGTATTGGTGCTGCAGGTGCTGCTGCTCTCGGTCGATCCGCCGGCCTCGGTCATCGCGGCCTTTCGCGACGTGACCGCGGCGCAGCAGGACCTCCAGAGGCTCGGCAATGAGGCGGAAGCCTATGCGAATCGCGTCGTGCCGGAGGCGCGCGGCGCCTCCGCCCGCATTCTGCAGGAGGCCGAGGCCTATCGCGAGCAGGTCGTCGCCGAGGCGCAGGGACAGGCGGCCCGCTTCGACCAGATCTACGATCAATATAAGAAGGCTCCGTCGGTGACGCGCCAGCGTCTCTATCTCGAGACGATGGAGCGCGTGCTCGGCGGCGCCGAAAAGGTCATCATCGACGAGGCGCCGGCCGGCGTCTCCGGTGGCGGCTCCGTCGTTCCCTATCTCCCCCTGCCCGGCTTCTCTTCGACGCAAGGAGGCCGCAAGTGAAAGGTTCTCTGGCTTTTTTCGGCGTTATCCTCGCCCTTTTCGCGCTGATCGCGGCGGGCGGCGCGCTGTTCACCGTCACCCAGACCGAGCAGGCGCTGGTGCTACGATTCGGCGAGCCGGTCGCCGGCCGCGGGCTCATCACCGAGCCCGGCCTGCATTTCAAAATTCCCTTCATCGAGAATGTGATCTTCCTCGACAATCGCATTCTCGACGTCGAGAGCCCCAATCTCGAAGTGCTCGCCTCCGACAATCAGCGGCTCGAGGTCGACAGCTTCATCCGCTATCGCATCGTCGATCCGCTGCGCTTCTACCAATCGGTCGGCGGTATCGCCGGCGCCAATAATCAGCTCGCCTCGGTGCTGAACTCCGCCGTGCGGCGCGTGCTGAGCGAGGCCAATCAGCAGCAGATCGTGCGCGACGAGCGCGCCGGGCTGATGGTGAAGATCCGCCAGCAGGCCAATCTCGAGGCGCGCAAATTCGGCGTCGACGTCGTCGACGCCCGCATCCGCCGGGTCGATCTCCCGCAGCAGATTTCGGAGAAGGTCTACGGCCGAATGCAGACCGAGCGCGCGCGCGAGGCGGCCGAGTATCGCGCGCAAGGCGCCGAGCAGGCGCAGAAGATCACCGCCAAGGCCGATCGCGACGTGATCGTGCTCAAAGCCGAGGCGCAGCGCCGCGCCGATCAGCTCAAAGGCGAAGGCGACGCCGAGCGCAACCGCATTTTCGCCGAAGCTTTCGGCCGCGATCCGGACTTCTTCGCCTTTTATCGCTCCATGCAGGCCTATGAGACCGCTTTCAAAGCGGGCGACACCCGCTTTCTCGTCGGGCCGCGCTCGGATTTCTTCCGTTATTTCGGGACGCCATCCGCCGGCAGAGCCGCCGAGGATCAGACGCCGCAAAAGAAATAGAGTCGCGGTCGCGATGGAAATAAGGTACATAAGGTAGGATTTGCGCGAACGCCCAACTCTCGCCGCTTTGCTGGCGGAGTGCGAGCGAAGTCGTGCGACAATCTTCGCAGCATCGTCTATCGCCGGAACCGCAAGTCGCGCTGTCGCCGCGGCGCGAGGCGCCGCCCGGTCTCAGGAGAGCAAGAGTATGACATCTGCCGCGTCCGTTTCGCTACTCACGGCGCTGAGGCGCGCCCTCGCCGCGGGGCTCGTCGGCGCGCTCGTCGCCGGACCGCTGGCGGCGACGCCGGCGCACGCCAAAGGCCCCGACACTCTGGCCGATCTCGCCGCCAATGTCTCGGACGCCGTCGTCAACATCTCCGCGACGCAGACCGTCGACCAGAAGCGCCCGTCGAAGGACGCCGGCCCCGGCGGCCAGCCCTCGACGCCTTTCGACGAATTGTTCGAGGAATTCCTGCGCCGTCGCCAGCAGCAGGGCCAGGGCGCGCCGGAGCTGCCGCGCCAGCGCAAATCCGCCTCGCTCGGCTCCGGCTTCGTCATCGACGCTTCGGGCATCGTCATCACCAATAATCACGTCATCGCCGACGCCAATGAGGTGACGGTCATCTTCACCGACGGGCAGAAGCTCAAGGCCGAGGTGCTCGGCAAGGACCAGAAGGTCGATGTGGCGGTGCTGAAGGTGAAGCCCGAAAAGCCGCTGAAGGCGGTGAAATTCGGCGACAGCGACAAGGCCCGCGTCGGCGATTGGGTGCTCGCCGTCGGCAATCCTTTCGGCCTCGGCGGCTCGGTGACGGCCGGCATTGTCTCGGCCCGCAACCGCAATATCGACAGCGGTCCCTATGACAATTACATCCAGACCGACGCCTCCATCAACAAGGGCAATTCGGGCGGCCCGCTGTTCAACATGGACGGCGAGGTGATCGGCATCAATACGGCGATCCTGTCGCCGTCGGGCGGCTCGGTCGGCATCGGCTTCGCGACGCCGGCCAATACGGTGCAGCCGGTCATCGAGCAGCTGCAGAAATTCGGCGAGACGCGGCGCGGCTGGCTCGGCGTGCGCATTCAGAATGTCGATGACGGCATCGCCGAAAATCTCGGCCTCGGCGCCACGCGCGGCGCGCTGGTCGCGGGCGTCGACGACAAGGGTCCGTCGAAGACGGCGGGGCTGAAGGCCGGCGACGTCATCGTCAAATTCGACGGCAAGCCCATCAAGGAATCGCGCGATCTGCCCAAGCTCGTCGCGGCGACGCCGGTCGGCAAGGACGTAGAGGTCGTCGTCGTCCGCAACGGCAAGGAGCAGACGAAGTCGATCAAGCTCGGCCGTCTCGAGGATGGCGAAAAGGTCGCCTCTCGCGAGGCGCCCAAGAATGAGCAGATCGAAAAGACCGCCGCGCAGAAGGCGCTCGGCCTCGAGCTCTCCTCGCTCTCGGACGAGCTGCGCAGCCGCTTCCAGATCAAAGAGAATGTGAAGAACGGCGTCATCATCACCGGCGTCGATCCGCGCTCCGACGCGGCCGAGAAGCGCCTGCAGGCGGGCGAGATATTGCTCGAAATCAATCAGGAGCCGATCGCCGATCCCGCCGACGCCGTGAAAAAGGTGAAGGCGCTGAAGGACGGCGGCAAGAAATCGGCGCTGCTGATCGTCGCCAACGCCCAGGGCGACACGCATTTCGTCGCTCTGACGCTCGACTGACGACAGCCCCAGGCTTTCGCCTTCGCGAGAGCGCCCTATCTGGCGAAAGAGATCGCCCGCGTCGGAGATCGACGCGGGCGTTTTCGTTTGCCGGACGCTTTTCCCATGCGCTCGATCATCGCCCGCATCAATTTCGTCTCGGTCATCCTGCTCGGCGCCCTCGCGCTGGCGCTCGGATGGCTCGCCGCTCATTCGGAGCGGCCGCTGACGAGCCCTCCTTTCGCGCTGCATGTCGCGCTCGGCGTCCTCGCCGGCGCCTTGCTGCTCGCGCAGATCGTGCTGCGGCTCGTAGTTCCGCCGCCGGCGCTGCCGGCGCGCTGGTCCAAGGGGCGCCGCTGCGCCGCCGCCTCATGCGAATTTCTCATTTATCTCTCGCTCGCGCTGCTGGTCGCGACCGGCGCTCTGTGGGGCTATTTCGGCGGCGCTCCGCTCGAGGTCTTCGGCCGCCCCCTGCCCGTTTCGCCCGACGCCGACCCGAGGCTCGTCGATCTTCTCGGACCGGCCTGGACTCGGGCCCTCGGCCTCGCCGGCGCGACAGCCTCGGATGCGTTGCTCGCCGCGCATCGCCTGCTCGGCTATGTCCTCGCGGCTTCGATCGCTCTCACTCTCGCGCTCGGAAGCTTCTCCCGCTTCCGCCCGGAGACGCCGCCGGCCGAATCGGCGCAGATCGCGCCGGCGCTCGTCGAGCCTTCGCCGACGCAAGGCCTCGCCTCGCGTCTACGCCTGTTCGGCTGGCTGCAATTCTGGCCGCAGCTCGCCATCGCGCTGGCCAGCGCCGTGCTGCTGCAATTTTCCACATCCGGGCGCGCCTTCAGCCCCAGCCAGACCGGATATGGCGACTCCATTTATTGGAGCCTCTTCGCGTTTCTGCTGCTCTGCGCAGCGACGGCGCTCGCCTTCTTCTACACGCGCGCGGCGCGCTCCGTGGCGCGGGCCGACTATCTCGGCGTCCATAGACTCACGGCCTTCTGGTTTCTCTCACTCGGATTGCTGATCGGCCTCGCCGGCGTGATCATTTCCTTCGTCGGCCTGTCGCTGAGCGTTTCTCTGCTCGTTGCAAAAACCGTGTCGCAGCCGCCCGGCATCGCCATCACCGATCCGAACAAGATCATCCGCGCGCTGGACGTCTTCGTTCTGCTGGTGAATTTCGCGCTGCTGCTGGCGCATTTCATCGGCGTCGCCATCGCCGCCTTTCTCACCTCGGAGGCGACCCACGCACGCTTTCGCTTCGCGGTCGCGACCGTTCCTCAAGAAGGTCGCGCCTGACGCTCATCCCTCGACGAAATCCTCCCGCCGATAGCCCTGCGCGAAGAGCAGCGCCGAAAGATCGGCGCGATCGACGCGAGCGGCCGCGACCTCCGCCACTTTCGGCTTGGCGTGATAGGCGACGCCGAGGCCGGCCGCCGCGAGCATGTCGAGATCATTGGCGCCGTCGCCGACCGCGAGCGTCGCCTCCGCCGGCAGCGCCAGCGTCTCGCGCAATTCATCGAGCGCCTCGCGCTTGGCCGCCGCGCCGGCGATCGGCGGCAAGACGATTCCGGTGATGCGCCCCTCGCGCGTCTTCAGCCGATTGGCGCGCGCCTCATCAAAGCCGAGGCTGGCGGCAATGCGCTCGGCGAATAGGGTGAAGCCGCCCGAGACGAGCGCCGTATAGGCGCCATTGGCGCGCATGGTCGCGATCAGCCGCCGCGCGCCCGGCGTGAAGCTTATGCGCTCGGCGAGTATCGTCTCGATGATCGAGACCGGCAGGCCGGCGAGCAGAGCGACCCGCTCGCGCAGCGCCGGCTCGAACTCCAGCTCGCCGCGCATGGCGCGTTCGGTGATCTTCGCGATGCGCTCGCGAATGCCGGCGAATTCGGCCAGCTCGTCGACGCATTCCTGGCCGATCATGGTCGAATCCATATCGGCGACGAGGAGACGCTTGCGCCGACCGGCCTTCGGCTGAACGATCACATCGGCGCCGGCTGCGCTCGCAGCGGCCTGAAGCGCGAGACGCAAATCCGGCAGCGCCTCTGGCGCGAGCGGAAAAGCGACATCGCAGGCGACGCCATTCTCCAGCCAATCCAGCGCGCCGAGGGGCGCAAAGGCGCGCACGGCCTCGGCCGTCAGCGGCGGGCCGCTGGCGCCGGCGACGAAAGTCGCGACATGTTCGACAGGGGCTTTTGACATTTCGCTCGTTTTGTCGTTGCGAAGGGCCGATGACGAGACGCGCCATTCTCATCGCAGGCCCGACGGCGAGCGGCAAGTCCGCTCTCGCGCTGGCGATCGCCCGACGCATCGGCGGCGCCGTGGTCAACGCCGATTCGATGCAGGTCTATCGCGACCTGCGCATTTTGACCGCCCGCCCGACGCCGGAGGAAGAGCGCAGCATCCGCCACGAGCTGTTCGGCCATGTCGACGCCGCCGTGAATTATTCCGTCGGCCGCTGGCTCGAAGATTTTCGACGCCTTCTCGGCAAGCTCGAGCAGGAGGGCGTCGCGCCCATCGTCGCCGGCGGCACGGGCATGTATTACAAGGCCGCGCTCTATGGGCTCTCGGATATTCCGCAAGTGCCTGTGGAGGTGCGCGAAAAAATCCGCGCCGAGGCGGAAGGCCGAACGCCCGAATATCTTCACGCGCGTCTTTCCGAGAGCGACCCCGAGACGGCGGCGAAGCTGCGGCCGACCGATCCGCAGCGCATCTTGCGCGCGCTGGAAGTCTTCGAGGCGACGGGCAAGCCGCTCGCCTCCTTCCAGGGAGCGCGCATGGCCTCGCTGCTCGATCCGTCGCAATGCCTCGCCTTCTTCCTCGCGCCGGAGCGCGAGGAGCTTTATCGGCGCATAGCCGCGCGCTTCGACGATATGCTGCGCGAAAGCGCGCTCGCGGAGGTGGAGGCGATGGGCGCGCGCGGTCTCGACCCCGCTCTGCCGGCCATGCGCGCGCATGGGGCGCCGCATCTGCTGCGCTATTTGCGCGGCGAGCTGACGCTCGAGGAGGCGGCATCGCAGGGCAAGCTCGACACGCGTCATTATTCGAAACGGCAATTCACCTTCGCGCGCCACCAGCTGCCGTCGTTCCGCTGGATCGCGCCCGGAGAGACGGACGCGGCCGTCGAAGAGGCGGCGCGTTTCAACGGCCGGTAGGCGCGCGGCGCTCGGCGAGATTGGCGACGACGAGCAGCGTCGCGCCGATCAGCGATATTCCGCCGATCAGCGCGAAAAAGGCCACGAGCCCACTCGGCGCCAGCGCGCCGAACAGGAAGGACGTCGAGAAAATGCCGAGGTTGAGCAGGCTCGCGTGATAGGAATTGATCGTGCCGCGAAACTGCGCCGACATTCCGCTGAGCCGGGCGTGATGCAGCGGCCCGCCGCAGCCATAGCCGAATGCCCAGGGCAGTCCGATGAGCGCGAGCTGCGCGACCGAGCCGGCCGGCAGGGCGAAAGCGAAAACGCCGGCCGAGGCGGCGAGGCAGGCGATGGGCAGCGCCCTATAGGAGAGAAGCCTGCGCACGAGAGGCCCGGCGAGATTGCCGGCGATCGTGACGAGGCCGAAAAAGCCCGCCAATAGGCCGGCGTCGGTGGGCGAGAGCGCCAGCTTGCGCGCCGCGACATCCGCGACGACGACGCCGAAGCCCGCCACCGAGCCCAGCCAGAAATAGCTCGCCGCCAGCCGTCGCAGGACGCCGGGCGTCGCCAGCGCGCCCCTATGGGTGGCGACGAAGGAGACGACCCCGCCGCCATGCGAGCGGCCGGGCCGAAAGGCCGCCGAAACCGCCACAAAGGCGAGCGCCGCCAGCAGCGCCAGAAGATAATAAGCGTAGCGCCAGCCGAAACGATCGGCGATCCATCCGGCGATGGAGGGGGTGACGACGAAGGCCGACATCAGCCCGATAAAAACGCGCGCCGTGCGGACGTCGACCTCCTCCGGCGAAGAGGCGTCGGCGACGAAGGACAGGGAATTGGGCTGCACGAAAGCGCCGCAGAGGCCGGCGAGGCCGCTGAGCGCTATGGCCACGGAGAGATTGGAGGAATTGGCCAGCGCGGCGCTGAGCAGCGCGAAGCCGAGCAGCCCCGCCTGCAGCGGCCGCTTGCGGCCGAAGCGATCGGACAAAGGCCCGGCGATGATGGCGAAGCCGGCATAGGCGAGGCCATAGGCCGCCGGCAGATAGGCGATGGCGGCCGGCGCGACGCCGAAATCCGGGGCCATCGCAGTCATCAGCGGCCCGGCGACCACCTCCGCCGAGCCGACCAGAAACAGAGCCGCGGCCAGAATGGAGAGCTGGCCGAAGGTCACGCGCGCGCCTCCGGCATGAATGCTCTCAATGCGCCCGCTGCACGAATATCTGGAACAGAGTGAGCAGGATTTCCGCGAGGATCAGCACAATGATCGTCGCCTCCAGCCGCACCGCGCGATCGACGTCGATGATCTCGGTCAGAATGCGGGCCGTCTCGCCGATGACCTCGATCTTGGTCTTCAGCGTGTGACTGCGCGCCTCGAGCTCATATTCGTCCTCGAGCCTCGTGTAGAGACGCTCCAGATCGGGCCGGTCCCAGAGCACGTCTGGCTTGTCCTCCACCGCCACGCGGCCGGAGACGCGATGCTGCACCAGCAGCGTCTGGCCGATGAGCTCGAGCATGGCGCGGCGGCGCCATGGCGGACGCCCCTTGCTGGCGAGATCGGCGGCGAAAGGCTCGATCGTGTCGAAGACGGCGTTGACGCGCCGCTCGTCGCGGGCGAGCGCCACGCTCTTGGCCAGAGCGTCCGCCACCACCAGCAGCCGCTCGCCGGAGGCGTCGCGGATCGCGAGACGGCCATTGGCGAGCGTCTTGTCGTCGCTGTCGGGCGTGATCTCGAGCACCAATGTCTCGTCGTCGCGACGCGTGGCGGCGCCGGCGACACGGGCGCCGACCTTGGCGAGCGTCTCGTCCTCCTCGAGCGGCGACAGGCCGAACAGCACGGCGACGCCGAATCGGTAGAGCACGACGAAGCCCGCCTGCCCCGCCGGAAAGGCGAGCGGCGAGGTGGAGACGAGATCGGCGCGCTCGAGCCCGCCCGTGTCGATTCGCTCGCCGAGCAGCAAGGCCCGCGCCGTCAAGCAACGCGCCCCCGGCGAGGCCGTGGCGCCCTCGGGCGCCGATTCGATTTCCGCCATAGACTGATTCCCTTCCAACGCCTCGCAGGATATCATGCGCGCCGCGCGGGCCGGGAGGCCGCTTGCAACCCATTCTCAAAAACGCTAGCAAGCCCGCGGATCGAGGACCCCCCATGCCTTATGTCGTCACGGAAAACTGTATCAAGTGCAAATATATGGATTGCGTCGAAGTCTGTCCCGTGGACTGCTTCTACGAAGGCGCCAACATGCTGGTGATCCATCCGGACGAATGTATCGACTGCGGCGTGTGCGAGCCCGAATGTCCGGCCGAGGCGATCAAGCCCGACACCGAGCCGGACCTCGAGAAATGGATGGCGCTGAACGCCGAATACGCTCAGACTTGGCCCAATGTCACGGTCAAGCGCGAGCCGCCGGCCGACGCCAAGGAATGGGACGGCAAGCCCGGCAAGCTGGAGGCGCATTTCTCGCCCGAGCCCGGCGAAGGCGACTGACGCCGCGCCGTCCACAACCTCCGCGCCGTCGAAATCGTTAAGAGATTCAACGGCTGCTCCCCGGCCGATCGTAACCATGCGGAAAGGCGCCGACGCCTTTCCTTTGATTTCTGCCGTACCACATGATATACAGAACATTAAGACTTAACTTTCGGGCGCGCAGGGCTCGAACGTCGCGGCGCCCCGATCGGAGATAAACCCGCGACGTCGAGAATGGGCAAAGATGGCGGCGATGCGCCCGCCAGCGTCGGCTCTATATTGTGAAGCGTCGGACTTTCGCCAGCCGAACCATGCGCGATCATTGGCGCTATCCTGGCCGGGGCGCAATGAGCCCCTTCGGTCACGAGGCTTCGTCCCGTCTCCACAGCGGGACAATAGAAGGAGTATCCGCGTATGCCCTCGTCCAGCAAGAAGACCGCAAAGAATCGCAAGGCGTCCGTCGCCGGAGCGCGACGCGGCGCTGAGGGCAAAACGGCGCGGACGGCCGCAGCTTCCGAGACGCGGACCCAAAGGTCGGCGAGCGCGACCGCCGCAGGCAAGACGTCGAAGACCACGGCTTCCACCAAGACTACTTCGGGCAAGACGGCTTCGGGCAAGACGGCTTCGGGAAAGACGGCTTCGGGAAAGAGCGTTTCCGCCAAGACCGCGGCCGCCAAGACCGCAAAAACGAGCGCGCGTACAGCCGCCGCGGCGGGGAAGACAGCCGCCAAACCCGCGCGGACGAGCGTCGGCGCAGGAGCCGCGCCTTCGGCCGGCCGCAAGTCTTCTGGGGGTCGCTCGGCGGCGAGCGCCGAGCGCGGCTCCGCCAGAACGCAGAAAACCGCCTCCTCTCGGACGCGCGCCGCCGCCAAGACCGCCGCCAAAGCCAGCGCGGCTCGGTCTGGAGCGGCGAAATCCATCGCGGCGCGAAGCGCCACGACCGCCGCCGAAGTGACCCAGAATAGCGCCAAGACCGCGGCTTCGGCCAAGACCACCATCGCCAAGGCGGCCATCGCCAAGATCGCGGTCGCCAAGGCCGCCGTCGCCGAAGCGCCGGCGCGGGCGCGCGCCAGCGCCACCCGCAGCAGCGAAGCCAAGCGCAGCGGCGAGGTTGCGTGCGCGACGGAGCGCCGCATCGAGATCGAGGCGACCCAAAAGACCGCGCCGAGCGTCGAAGCGACGCGTGTCGAGACCATCCGCCCGCAGACCTCCTCGGAGGCTCCGCAGACGCATCAGACTTCAATCGCCGTTGCGGCCGGCGTAACCGGGGAGACGAGAATCACCACGCCCTTGCGCCAGAGCGCGACCAATATCGATATCGAGCACTCCGACGTCGTCTCTCCGAGCGCCACCCCCGATGCGGGCGCGAGCGGGGCGAATGCGACGGCGGCCGTTTCAACTCCAGCTTCGAGCGAAACCATTCCAGTGCCAAAACAGACACAAGGAAAGGCGGTCAACGCCAAATCTTCGCCGGCGCCCAGAGCCCCCGCCGCTCCCACGAGCGCAGCGGCGAGCTCGGCCCTTTCGCCCAAGGCCATCGTCGCCGCGCGCGCCGCGGCCGCGGCCCCCATCAAACCGCCGACGCCCGCCGCGAAGGCGAAGACATCGGCGCAGAAGCTCGGGTTCAAGACGAACGAATTCATCGTCTATCCGGCGCATGGCGTCGGACAGATCATCGCGATCGAGACGCAGGAAGTGGCCGGCTTCAGCCTCGAGCTGTTCGTCGTCAGCTTCATCAAGGACAAGATGACGTTGAAGGTGCCGACCAGCAAGGTCGCCGCCGTGGGAATGCGCAAGCTGGCCGAGAACGAGGTCGTCGACAAGGCGCTCTCCACGCTGAGCGGCCGCGCGCGCGTCAAGCGCACAATGTGGTCGCGTCGCGCCCAGGAATATGAGGCCAAGATCAATTCGGGCGATCTCGTCACCATCGCCGAGGTGGTGCGCGATCTCTATCGGTCCGACACGCAGCCGGAGCAGTCCTATTCGGAGCGCCAGCTCTATGAGGCGGCGCTCGACCGCATGGCGCGCGAGGTCGCGGCCGTGCGCAAGCTCATCGATTCGGAATCGCTCAAGCTGATCGAATCCTTCCTGCAGAAGGGCCCGCGCCGCGGCGGTCCCAAGGGCGGCGATGACGCCGACGCCAGTGACGACGCCGGCGAAGAGGGCGAAGAGGACGACGTCGAAGAGCGCGCCGCCTGACATCGCGCGCAATCTCGAACGCAAAAGAAAAAACGCGGCCCCGAACGGGGCCGCGTTTTTTCTTTCGAGCCGGCGGAGCCGCGTCATTCGGCCGGCGTCGCCGTCTCCTGGGCTTTGGTCAGCGCCTTGCGCAGCTTGCACAATGCGCGATTCTCGATCTGGCGGACGCGCTCCTTCGATATTCCGAGGCGATCGCCGAGCGACTCCAACGTAACGAGAGTCTCGCTGAGCCGCCGTTCCTGCACGATGCGCAGCTCGCGCTCGGACAGAAGCGTCAACGCATCGGCGAGCCAGCGCGCGCGACGCCCGGAATCGACGCGATCCTCGACCACCTCGTCGGGCAGCGGCCGATCGTCGACGAGAAAATCCATGCGCTCGGCCGATGTCGAGGAATCGTCCTCGACCAATTGGCTGTTGAGCGAGACATCGGAGCCGGCGAGACGCGAGTTCATCAGCTCCACATCGGCGCGCGAGACGCCGATGGCGCCGGCGATGGCCTGGA
This sequence comes from Methylosinus sp. RM1, assembly GCF_011378635.1. NCBI lineage: Bacteria > Pseudomonadati > Pseudomonadota > Alphaproteobacteria > Hyphomicrobiales > Methylocystaceae > Methylosinus > Methylosinus sp. RM1. The sequence continues at coordinate 5,966 of NZ_WOVC01000013.1, read as the reverse complement.
AAGCGTCGCCCGCTTCCGACTGCGGCGCATGTGCGAGCTTGGCGCGAAGCCGGCGAAGATTGAAGAACAGCGCCTTTTGCGAGGAGCTGGTGCCGCCGCGCACGATCGACCAGTTGCGCAGCACATAATCCTGAATGGACGCGCGAATCCACCAGGTCGCATAAGTGGAGAAGCGCACGTCGCGCTCCGGCGCGAAACGCGCGGCGGCCTCGAGCAGGCCGACATGCCCTTCTTGCACGAGATCGGCGACGGGCAGCCCGTAATGACGGAAGCGCACAGCGAGCGCGATCACCAGCCGCATATGAGCGGAGGCGAGCTTATCCAGAGCATCCGTATCCTTATTGTCCTTCCACGCGATGGCCAGACGTTTTTCTTCTTCGCGTTCGAGAAAGGGCGCATCCATCGCCGCCTTCACGAGTTCGCGTCCGACTCCGGGCAAATAAGCCATTCTCGCTCTCCGGGGTGGCTGTCGCGCGCGATCGAGGCTTCGATCGAAAGATCGATCGAATGAAAAGCGCTGCGACGATGCCTCGATTGAGGAGAACTCCCAGATGGTCACGCGACCGGCGGCTGCGCGATCGGCGCCCTGCCTGTCCGCCCCCCCGGGAATTCTAAGGCTTACAACATTTTCGAAGCGCGACGGTTCCATCGCGGACGCGCGTTTCTCACTCGACGACGAGCTTGTATCTCTCGCCCGGCGTGAGACGGGCGCCATGCTCGAGGCCGTTCAGCAATTGGAAATATTCGAGCGGACGATTGGGAACGACCATGCGCTGCGCCATGGATTCCGCAGTGTCCTCTGCGCCCGCGCTCACGATGGAGAGACGCAGCGGGCGCACATCGAGCGACTCTTCCCAGCTCGAGCGTCGGAATGTGGCGACGGAAGCGGCGAAACGTCGCTCCGCCTCCGCGTCGAGCGCGCGCACGGCGAAAATCAGCCGATAGAATTCATCGTCGATCTGAATGACCGCGAGCTTGAAATTCCATTCACCGGCGCGCGCGCTGGCCACCACCGCCGGCAATCCGTTGACGTCGATGCGCTTCATCGACGAGCGCAACAGCCCGTCGACCCAGCCGGATTCGACATAGGCTTCGATCGTCTTGCCGACCGGCGCGCGCACGCGATCGAGCCGCAGCGCCTCGTCGTCGCCCTCCTTCACGCCGAAGACGGCCTCGCTCGAATTCTCGAGCAGAAAGCCCTCCGGCGCGACGAAGGTGAAGCGCAGCCGCGGATGCGCGAATTTGCGGCCGCGCACGAAGCCGTCATTGGGATCGTCGCCATAAGCGAGGCCGTTGATCGCGGCGAGATAGCCCTCACGATCACGCGTTCCGACGCCGGGGGCGCTGATCTGCCGTGCCGCCGCCACCGCCTTGGCGATGCGATCGGGCGTCGAGGGATGCGTCGCCAATATGTCGAGGTCGGGCGCTTTCTTCTTGCCGTACAGAACGGCGCGCAGCTCCGCGGATTTGCCGAGCGCGGCGAGAAAGCGCGAGGCGCCGTACGGATCGAAGCCGGCGCGCGCCACCACGCGCACGCCGATCGCGTCCGCCTCCAGCTCCTGCAGGCGCGAAAAGCTCGCGAAGGACAGACGCTGCGAGGCGCGCACGTCGTCGCTCTTCTGCTTGCTCTGAATGACGGCCGCGGCCTGGCTGATGACCTCCGCCTCACGCTCGCGCTCGGCGCGAAGCGCGCTGTGGCGCGCGCTCACATGGGCGATCTCATGCGCCATCACGGCGGCCGCCTCCGAGGCGTCGTTGGCGAGGGCGAGAAGGCCGCGCGTCACATAGAGATTTCCGCTCGGCAGAGCAAAAGCGTTCACCACCGGCGTGTTGAGGATCGTCACCTTATAGGCGGCCTGGCCCGGCGTGTCGCTCGCCTGCGCGAGCTTGACCAAAATCTCGTCGAGATAGCGCTCGGCCGACAAAAAGCGATATTCGCCGCCGAATTGCGCGACGAGATCCTTGTGCTCGGCGGTCGAGGGCTGCTCGCCGCCGACGGTGCGCGGCACGGCCGGCGGCAATCGCGCTTGCGACGCGGCTCCGCCATTGAGCATTTCGCCCTGCCGCTCGAGCTGGGCGCAGCCGGATAGACCGAAAGCCAGCGAAGCCGCGAGCGCGGCGACACGCGCGCCGCTCCGCCCCGCCTCAGGGCCGGCCGAGCGCGCCGGGGCGTTCGTCGCCGAGGAGCTCGATCTGCGCCGGAGAGAGAAGCTCCATGCGCGGTCCAAAAGCTGTGTCAATCAATCCTCGCACGCGCACCCGCCGCCCCGTGAGCATTCTGGGCGACGTTCCGGCCCGCGTGAATGTCTCGAGATTGCGTTTCCAGATCACGACAGCGAAATCTCCCCGGCGCGGCCCGAAATTCAGATAGAGAGAGCCTCCGGTCTCGCCGATCTTGCCGACGACGCCCTCCACCAGAACCATGCCCTTTTGTTCGACGAGCGTTTCGGGTCGAGCGGCGTCGACGATGTGATACTCGCCCGAGGCCCAAAGTCCAAGCTTTCGTCCACGCGCCTGCGCCTCCGCGGCGAGCAGCCCATTGCGGCAGGCGAATGCGGCCGGATCGGGGCGAAAGCGTGCGAGCCCCGCGGCGATCGTCGCTTGCGCGAGCGAGATCAGCGGCGCCTCGTCCCCCTCCCCTTCGACGAAGAGCCCGGCGGCGACCTCGCCCCAGCGATTCGGCGCCGCCGTCGCGGTGGAGAGGAAGACCAGCCGGCCGGCCGAAAGACGCTCGGAGAGAAAGCGCCGCAAATCCTCCCGCGCCGCCTCCCGCGACGGAAATTCGACGCCGGCGAGCGTCAGACGGCGCCCGTCCATGGTCGCCAGGTCGAGCTCCGCGCCCACGGACGCGATCTCGACCGGAGCGCCGGCCTCCGGCGCGCAGACGCCGGCCGCCTCCTGCGCATGGGCCAGGGACGCCGCAAAAGCGGCGCCGATCACGAAAAAAACGGCTGGGCGAGGACGACACGTCATGCGGACCGGCTATGGAGAAAGACGGCGAAACGATCGCGAGAGTAGCCGCGAAGAAAACGCTTCGCCACAACTCGCGCGACCTTCGCCGCGGCTTCGTCAAACTTTGGCCGAAACCGGGCTTATGCTACGCCTCGTCCCATACGGCTCCCCGCGAATGATTCCGCCATGAAGCTTTCGTCACGTTCCATTTTCGTCGGCGCCGTCCTCGGCGTCGTGATGGCCGCCGGCGCGGCCTTCGCGGCCGAGCCCGAAAATAACGGACCGCGTCTCGACAAGATCGGCCAGGGCCTTCAGAACATCGGCCAGAATATCGGCCGCCGTCTCGATGTGACGCAATTGTTCGGCCACCGCGACCCGGAGGAGGACGCCGCCGGACGCGAGGCCAGCGCGGCGAGCGTCCGCATCGACCGGCTCGAAAATCAGATCCGCTCGCTCAACGGTCTCGTCGAGGAATTGCAGCACAGCGTGCGGCGGCTGGAAGATCAGCTGCGCCGCTCGCAGGAGAACGCCGCCGGCCTGCCGCCCGCCGCCGGATCGGCGCAGCCGCCGCGCGCCGTCGCCGCGCCGGAGGCGCCGCCGCCTGGCCCGGGCGCAGTCTCCCCTGTCGGGCAGCGGCGCGGCGACGCTTTCGACCCCAGCCTCAATCCGAATGCTCCCGGCGCGCCCCGCCCCATCGGCGCGACTCCGCCGAGCGCGCCGCTTCCGGCGGGCGGAGTCGGCGCCTCGGATCTGCGTTCGCCCGGCGCCCCGCTCGACCTGACGCACGGGCGTCTCGGCGAAGCGCCGCCGGCCGCGCCAGCGCCAGCGCCGCCCGCCGCGACCTCGGCTGCGCTCTCGCCGGCCGCCACCCCGCCGCAAACGCCGAGAGACGAGTTCGACCTCGCCGTCTCCAAACTGCGTCAAGGCGAATATGAAGCCGCCGAAACGGGTTTCGCCGGCTTTCTCACGCGCAACCCGAAGAGCCGTCTCGCGCCGCAGGCGATCTTCAACCTGGGCGAGAGCTATTTTTTGCGGAAGCGCTATCGCGAGGCGGCGGAGAAATTTCTCGAGATCACGGCCAAACATGCGAGCTCGCCGCAGGGGCCGGAGGCCATGCTGAGGCTCGGCCAATCGCTGCACGAGATCGGCGCCAATGAGCAGGCCTGCGCCTCATTCGGCGAAATCGCGGTGAAATATCCGGGCGCCCCGGCGCGGGTGAAAGAAATCGCTCAGCAAGAAAGCAAGAAGGTGCGATGCTGACGGGCGCTCTCGTCTGAATCGCTTCATGCCCGCCGAACCGCCCCTTCCCGATCCCGCCGACGCGCTGGCGCCGCTCGCCGCTCATGAAACGTTGCTGCTCGCCGTTTCCGGCGGGCCGGATTCCATCGCTCTGATGCTGCTCGCCGCGCGCTGGCCGCTCGCGGCGCAGAAGCGCATCGAGATCGCCACTGTCGACCATGGGCTGCGCGCCGAAGCGGCGCGGGAGGCGGCGCAAGTCGGCAACTGGGCGCGCGCGCGCGGATTTGTTCATCATATTCTTCGATGGCAGGGGAAAAAGCCGACGACGCGCATTCAAGAGCGCGCGCGGGAGGCGCGCTATCGCCTGCTCTGCGCCTGCGCGAGAGAGATCGGCGCGAGCGCCATCGTCACCGCCCATCACGCCGACGATCAGGCCGAGACCGTGCTGTTCCGTCTGACCCGCGGCAGCGGAACGGCCGGCCTCGCCGCAATGGCGACGGAGTCGCGCATAGAAGGGCTGCCGCTGCTGCGGCCGCTGCTGCGCTTTCGCAAAGCGGAGCTGGAAAATGTCTGCGCCGTCGCCGGACAGGATTTCGTCAGCGATCCCTCCAATGAGAATCCCGCCTATGCCCGCGTGCGGCTGCGGCGTCTCGCCGCCACTCTGGCGGCGGAAGGACTGGACTCTAAAGCTCTGCTGCGCCTTTCCGCCCGCGCCGCGCGCGCCGAAGAAGCGCTCGCCTGGAGCGCCGAGCGCGCCGCGCTGGAGCTGCCGGCCGAACGCGAGACGAAACGATTCCACGTCGCGGCCGCGGCCTTGCGCGCTCTGCCGCGCGAGCTGCTGCTGCGCCTGCTCGCAGCGGAGATCGCGCGCATCGGCGGCGGCGAGCCGCGGCTCGAGCGTCTGGAGCGCGCAGGGGAAGGGCTCGCCGCAGCGCTCGCGGCCGAAAGGCGCTTCAAAACAACGCTGGGCGGCGCCATTGTGACATTGGAGGGCGACGCCGTCGCCATCGCGCCCGAGCCGCCGCGACGGCGCGCCGAAATCACCTGACGGCCGCAAAAAAGCCACTCCGTTTCGATCGTATGACGTCTCGATCGAAGGGTCTCGTCGACACGCGCGCCGTTCGCTCGGAAGCGCTCGAGGCGCTCTCTCGGAAGCGCGCGAGGCGCTCTCTTGGCAATCGCTTCCGACGCGCCTAGATTACAGGAAACGACTTTCGTTTTCCGGGATGGCTCGGGCGGAATCGTCATTCGCAAGGTTCGACATGAACGCAAACTTCAGGAACATCGCTCTTTGGGCGATCATCGGGCTGCTCGTCGTGGCGCTCGTCATGCTGTTCCAGCAGCCGGGTCAGCGGACTCCGATCCGCGATATCAGCTTCAGCGAATTGCTCACGCAGATCGACCAGGGGCGCGTCCATGACGTGACCATCGCCGGCAATGAGATCAGCGGACATTTCTCCGACAATCGGCCGTTCTCGACCTATGCGCCCAATGATCCCTCGCTGGTGCAGCGCCTGACCGCGAAGAATGTCGCCATCAGCGCGCGTCCGCCGGCCGACGGCAACAGCTGGCTGATGACTCTGCTCATCAACGGCCTGCCGCTCATCGCCTTCCTCGGCGTGTGGATTTTCCTGTCGCGCCAGATGCAGGGCGCCGGCGGCCGCGCGCTCGGCTTCGGCAAGTCCAAGGCCAAGCTGCTGACGGAAACGCAGGGCCGCGTGACCTTCGAGGATGTCGCCGGCGTCGACGAGGCCAAGGAAGACCTCCAGGAGATC
>NZ_WOVC01000076.1:0-6192 GCF_011378635.1 Methylosinus sp. RM1 | reverse complement strand
AAACCCCGGACCAACCCCGCCTCCCAGCGCAAGCAATCCGAAACGCCCTCGTTCGGCGAGCCGCAACCATTTCCGTTCCGCTGCCTAATGACAATATCCAATAGGGTGGGTTATGTCAGTCTATTGAATGGTCACAAAAAGTTTTTAGGGCAGGCACGGCGCCGGATAGGCGAGCCATATACCTACCCACAAGCACATTGATAGAAATTTTCTATTAATCTATATATTATTTTTTATCAGCAACTTATGTGATATTTTCGATCCTGTTGTCGACCCCCACCCATATGGACCATATCACCACCTCTTCGGACTGTGGCGTCATAGCTCATCGGGGGTTGGTGGACTTTTCCTCCCAGATTCCGATCCCATCCGCGACGACCTCGGCGGCGGCCTGCGCCACCGACACGCCGTCGAGCGTCAGATCGCCGCCGATCTCGGCCAGCGGCTTCAGCACGAACGCTCGCGCGAACAGCTCCTTATGCGGCAAGGTGAGTTCCGGATCGTCCATTGTGTGATCGCCGAAAAACAGAATGTCGACATCGATGAGCCGCGGCCCCCAACGCCGCGTCGGCGTGCGGCCCATATCGGCCTCTATGGTCTTGACCGCGGCCAGAAGCTCATAGGGCGACAGGCTGGTCCAGCCGAGCGCGCAGGCGTTGGCGAAATCGCCCTGATCGACATCTCCCCAGGGCGGCGTTCGATAGAGGCGGGAGACAGCGTCGAGACGAGCGATTCCGCGCTCCCCGATCAATGCGATCGCCCGCCTTATATTGGCCGGCCGGTCGCCGAGATTGCTGCCCAAACCAAAGCCGACTCTCGTCTCGACCGTCGTCATAGGCGTCCTTTTCCCTGTGTCAGAGTGTCGAGCACGGCGAAGGCCGCTCTGTGCTCGGCGGCGTCATGGACACGGAAAATCCGCGCGCCATTCATCGCCGCGATGAGATTGGCCGCCACTGTGGCGATGAGGCGCGCATCGACCTCGGCGCCGAGCAGCGCGCCGAAGAGGCGCTTCCGCGACACGCCGATCAGCACCGGCCGCGCGAATCGCATGAGCTGCGGAACCGCGCGCAGAGCCTCGAAATCCTGCTCCCGCGTCTTGCCGAAGCCGACGCCGGGGTCGAGAATCACGCGGGATTCGGGCACGCCCGCCGCGGCCGCTATCTCCAGCGACCGCTCGAAAAAGCCGAGCATGTCGGCGACGATGTCGATCTCTGGCGCGACCTCGGCGCGATTATGCATGGCGACGACGCCCGCGCCGGCCTCGGCGATCGCCGGGGCCATATCGGGATCACGCTGCAAACCCCAGATATCGTTCACGATCGTGACGCCGGCCGCGAGCGCGCGGCGCGCCGTCTGCGCCTTATAAGTATCGATCGAGACGGGAACGCCGCATTGCGACACGAGGGCTCGCAACAACGGCTCGAGCCGCGCCCACTCCTCCTCCGCCGTCAGGGGCGTATGGCCCGGCCGCGTCGATTCGGCCCCGACATCGACGATATCGGCGCCGTCTTCGGCGAGCTTCTTGGCCTGCGCCAGCGCCGCCTCGGGCGAAAAGAAGCGGCCGCCGTCGGAAAAGGAATCGGGCGTCACATTGACGATGCCCATGATGACCGGCCGCGCCGCGACGAGCGAAAAGAACCGCTCGCGCGACGATTCTATCGTCGTCGTCACTCTCGTCTCCAGTAGATCGTGTCTCGATCAGTCGTATTTGATATAGGCGAAGCGCTGGTCGGTCTCGGGCGTTCCCTCGAGCGCGCCGCCCTCTTCGCCCGGACGCCAGCAGACGACCTCCTCGATCTTGCGGGCGAGCGCGAAATCCTTGTCGGTCACACCCTTGGCCGTATGGGTCATCAGCTTCACTTCGACAAAGGCGTAGGAGGCGGCGATATCGGGATGGTGCCAGGCGGCCTCGGCGAGATGGCCGACCGTATTGACGACCATCAGCGTGCCTTTCCAGCCATGAGTCTTGTATTTGCGGCGAATCCAGCCGTTCTCGAACCGCCAATGCGGCAGCTCGGCGGCGAGCCTGGCGGTGATCTCTTCTTGCGAATAGCTGCGCTCCTCGGCGGCCATGACATCCCCCTCTCTCGATCGCCCGGAGGAGTTCTCCAAACGGGCTCCCCTTCAGACGGGCTCTTGCCTTCGCGCGCGCGGCGCCTTACTCGGCCTAGACGAATATGCGCGAGCCCCGTCGACGCCGGCGTGAAACCGCGCCGGGAAGCGAGATATAGCGGATATTCCGCGTAAAGTCCGAAAATGAGGCTCCATGCCGATCAGCGTGAGCGTCGTCGCCGCGGCGAGATTGCATCTCGGCTTCCTGGACATGAATGGCGCGCTCGGCCGCAAATTCGGCGGGCTCGGCCTCTCCATAGACGCGCCGGCGACGCGGCTGACGCTGCGGCCCGCGGAAAAGATGGAGGCTTCCGGCCCGGACGCCGAACGCGCCCTCGCTCTGCTCGAGAAGGCGGGCGCCGCGCTCGCGCCCGGCAAGCGCTATCGTCTGGCGATCGAGCGGGCGATTCCTCCCCATTCGGGTCTCGGCTCCGGCACGCAGCTCGCGCTCGCCGTCGCCGCGGCGCTGCGCCGCATCGAAGATCTGCCGCAGGATGTGGAGGCGGACGCCGCCCTTTTGCAGCGCGGCGCGCGCTCCGGCCTCGGGGCGGGGCTGTTCACGCGCGGCGGTCTCGTGGTCGATGGCGGCCGCGGCGCCGAGACGACGACTCCGCCGATCGTCTCCCGCCTCGCCTTTCCCGAGGAGTGGCGCATTCTGCTCGTCTCCGACCCGGGCTCGATCGGCTTGCATGGCGTCGAGGAACGCAAAGCCTTCGCAGAACTGCCGCCGCTGTCGGAGGAGAACGCCGGGCGATTGTGCCGTCTGGTGCTGATGCAGGCGCTGCCCGCAGTGGCGGAAAGAAATTTCGCCGCTTTCGGCGCGGCCATCGCCGCGATTCAGGCGATCGTCGGGGATTATTTCGCGCCGGCGCAGGGTGGGCGGCGCTTCACCAGCGCCGCAGTCGAGAGGCTGCTGGCGCGGCTGGCGGACGCCGGCGCGGCCGGCCTCGGCCAGACGTCCTGGGGACCGACCGGCTTCGCCTTCGCGCCCAATGAGGCCGAGGCGCGCCGGCTGGAGGCTCTGGCGCGCGCCGAGGCCGAGGCGAGCGGCTTGACGCTCGCCGTCGTCGCCGGCGCCGATCGGGGCGCGCGCATAGACGCGGTCTATGCAAAGATCGCCTGAGCCTCACGAACGGCCCAGAACCAGCTCCAGCAGCCCTTTCATATCCGACGCGACCGCATCCGGCGTGACGCCGAGCTTTTCCGCCGGCAGGCCGAAGCGGTTCACCCAAATGGTCGGATAGCCGAAGGCCTTGGCCCCATAGGCGTCCCAGCCGCCGAAAGCGGCGAAGAGAATCTCCTCCTTGGCGAGCTTCAGCCGCTGCGGGCCCAGCGCATAGGCCGCAGGATCGGGCTTGAAGGTCTTATTGACCTCCGTGCTCAGCAATTCCTCGAAATAGCCGGCGAGGCCGGCGCGCTCCGCATTGGCCTGCAACATTCTGCCGCTGAAATTCGCCAGTGTGACGATGCGCACGCCCGCGGCTTTGAGCCGGCGCAACGCGTCCAGCGTATCCGGCCAGGGGGTCAACGTCAGATAGGCGGTCATGAGGCGCTCGCGCTTTTCCGGCGGAAGATCGAGCTTCATCGCCTGCGCCGCAAAAGCGAGCGCGTCGCCCGTCACCTCGAAGAAATCCGCGTGGCGGCCGGTGAGCGAGCGCAGGAAGCAATATTCGAACTGCTTGGCGCGCCAGAGCTTCGTGAATTCCACGCCTTTGCCCGGATAGGCGGCCTCGACCGCCGGAACGACCGAATTGGCGTCGAAGAGCACGAAAAAATCGAAAGCGACCGCTTTATAGCGCGGCGCCGTCGGGGGCTCGGCGCGCGCCAGCCCCGAGGAGGCCGCGAAGACGAGAAAGAGCAGAGCGATTTTGACGAACTTCATGACCTGTCCTCCGCAAATCGGCGCTCGGGCGCGGACCCGCCCGTCTCCCGCTCGTGGAAGAACGCCCTACGCTGCAGCATGACATTCGATGACCGCGCGTCTCACGTTTCATCCTCGAGAAAAAAATTGCTCGCGAGACCGCAAGATCGGTCGAGCGCGCCGGCGTGGCGCGCTCCTAGAAGAGAGCGCCACGGAGGAAACGATGACGAAGACGGCGCTCGAGAATTATCAGGCCCGGATGCGGCGCGTGCTGGATCATATCGATCGGCATCTCGACGAAAATCTGAGCCTCGACATTCTCAGCGGCGTTGCGGCTTTCTCGAAACATCATTTCCACCGGCAGTTCGGCGCGACTTTCGGCATGTCGGCGCATCGCTTTGTCCAGCTCGCCCGCATGAAGCGGGCCTCCTATCGGCTGGCCCTTCGCGATGACGCCAATGTGACGGAAATCGCGCTCGACGCCGGCTATGAGGCGCCGGACGCTTTCGCCCGCGCCTTTCGGGAGTGCGTCGGGCAGGCGCCTTCGGCCTTCCGTAAATCTCCCGATTGGGAGTCGTGGCTCGCGGCCTTGGAGCCGCTGGATCGAGCCAGGAGCGCGAATATGGCCTATTCCCTGAACGATGTGACCGTGAGAGAGTTTCCCGCGACGCCCGTCGCCATTCTGACCCATAGAGGCGATCCGGCCCGAGTCTATGAGACGGTGCGGCGCTTCATCGACTGGCGCAGAGCCGCGGGGCTCGGCCGCGAAATCGCCGCGACATTCACGATCTTTCCCTGCGACCCGCGCACGACGCCGCCGGAAGAGTTTCGTCTCGACCTCTGCGCCGCCACAAATCGCCCGATAGAGACCAATGCTCTCGGCGTGACCGCCGGGCTGCTGCCGGGCGGACGTTGCGCGGTTCTGCGCGTCATCGGCTCCAGCGAGAATTTGGAACGGCCGGCGCTCTTCCTCTATCGCGACTGGCTGCCGGCGAGCGGCGAAGAGCCGCGCGATTTCCCGCTGTTCTGCCAGCGGATCGGCTTTTATCCCGATGCGCCGGAGCATGAGACGATCACCGATCTGTTCCTGCCGATCATCTGACGCCGCGTCCGGCCGATTCCGACGACAGCCATGGCGAGTCTCGCCTGGAAATGCGCCGCCGCTCGACGGAAAGCCGCGCGCCGCCATCGCGCCGCAACGGAATCTCGGCTAGAAAGCTCCGACCCGAGCGCGCGGCCGGGCGGCCCGGGGATCGCGCGCGACATGCAATGACGGCCGCCGGAACCCAGCTCGAATGAAGACAACAGCCGCGACGATCATCATTCTCGCTCTGCTCTGCGCGCCAGCCGCCGCGCGTGAGGGCTTCGTCACGCCGGAACAGAGCCATCCTCTCGCGATACTCCCCACGCCGCCCGCGCCGCATTCCGCGACGAGCGACGCCGAGCTCGCCGAATTGCATCGCATCGAAAGCGTGCGAACGGCCGAACAGGTCGCGAGCGCCCAGGCCGATGACGAGAACCAGACGATCTTCCTGTTCAAGACGGTCTTCGGCGAGAAATTCACCAAGGAGAATTTGCCGGCGGTGGCGGCGCTGGGCGCGCGGCTGAAGGCGGACGAATCGGCCAATACGGGCGCCGCCAAGGAGGCTTTCCACCGCATCCGGCCCTATAATGTCGACAAGACGCTGCATCCGGTCTGCAAGACCAAGACGAAGGACGATTCCTATCCGAGCGGCCACACGACCGTCGGCTATCTGATGGGTCTGGCGCTGATCGACATCGCCCCCGAGCGACGCGACGAAATTCTCGCCCGGGCGGAGGCTTACGGCCATAACCGTCTCGTCTGCGGCGTGCATTTCCCGAGCGATGTGGCGGCGGCGCGGCTCGTCGCCTATGCCGTCCACGCGATCATGGAACTCGATCCGAGCTATCAAAAAGAGGTGGCGGCGGCTCGCGTCGAGCTGCGCGGCGCGCTCGGCCTCGTGGCGGCGCATTGAGGCAGCCGCACACGATCGCACAAAAACAGTGGACGCGAAGCGCTTGGCTCCGCGTCCTTTCTCATTCAGTAATTGTAATAGGCGACGCAGACGCGATTGCCGTAGTAATCCCAGCCCCAGCGGGCGCATCGCTGCGGCGGGGCGGTCGCCGCGCCGACGACGGCGCCGGTCGCCGCGCCGATCGCCGCGCCTGCCAGCGTGCCGCCGGCGCGGCCGCCGGAG
>NZ_WOVC01000075.1:0-6193 GCF_011378635.1 Methylosinus sp. RM1 | reverse complement strand
CCCAGGCCTGCGGTCGAGCGCTCTGGGGTGCGACGGATGTGGGTTAGCTTTTCCGCGAAGCGGAACTTTGCGCGCCGCGGCCAATGGAGATGATCCTCTCGCGTTCACGAACGGCGAGATTGCGCCATGAGCCGTCATTCACCATGGACGACCGCAGGGTCCGCTTTCCCTGGATTTCGCGGACATTCGCGGCAGCGGATCGGCTGGACATAGACGTTCATATCCCGCGCGGCGCGGCTGCAGGCTCGTGACGAGTTTCGCTCCCCGAAGGTCGTGGTTCGCTATCCCAAGCTGGAGATGCGAAAATCCATGCAAAGACCGCGGGTTCGCTGCTCAAACCGCGGCGCGCCATAATCGCAAGCCAAAATCGATTCGAGACCCGGTCGGCGGCAAAAATCGAGTGGCGCCGACATCATATGAGCGAGCGCCCGGTTTTGACCCTGGCGGAGCATAATTTTTCAACGCTTCAGGACGCCGATCGGCGTCGAGACCCTGCGCCTGTTCATATTCCACATCTGAATCGCCCGCGGGGCCTCTCGCCTGAACTTCGCCGCAAATCGACACGATGCATGGCCGGATCGACATGGGTCTACTCCGCGGCGAATATGACCCTGAACGTCGCTCCGCCTCCGGGTGTATCCGCGATGTAGATTCGGCCTCCCGATAGCTGAACCAATTCCTTCACGATGGACAAACCGAGCCCGGACCCAGGCGACATTTCTTCCCTGCGCCAGAACGGCTCGAACACCATGTCTCGATCTGCGGGCGCCACACCTCCTCCGTGATCGACGACATCGATAGTCGCGTCCTTCTCGAGACGAACGACAACTGTTCCGCCTACGGGCTCCGCTCGGATCGCATTCTCGATGAGATTGGTGAGGATGCATTCGACGGCCCACTCATGTCCGCGCGCCATGATCGAATGGGTCGGGGTGTCGAACTCGATATTCTTGCGGTTGTCGATCGCAATGGGCGCGTAATCCGTGACGATCGCGAGAACGAGCCGATTTAAGTCGATAGGCTGAGATTCGGAGTAATTCCGCTCCTTCATCTGGGCGAGGACCAGCAATTGCTCCACGATCGTCTGCATTCGACGCACGTCCCTATCGAGCTCGTGCTTTACGACGCTTTCGTCCAATGTCTCGACTCGCGACCGCAGTATCGTGAGCGGGGTGCGCAACTCATGCGCTGAATTTGCGGCGAACCGTCGTTCACGCGCGACGCCTTCGTTCACGCGCTCGAATGCTTTGTTCACGGCTTCGATGAAGGGAAGCGTCTCCGTCGGCTGTCCCGCCGCCGAAAAATGCTGATCGATAGAATTCAGATCGATCGCGGCGATGCGCGTCGCGAGAGCGTGCAATGGCGCGAGCCCGCGTCGGATGACGACCGCCGCGACGATCGCCATCGCTATCGAAAGAGCGACAAAATAAAAGAAATCTCTACTGCGGTTGATGTGGATCATCTGAAATATGAGATCTTCCCATTGAAAATAAGATCCGTATGTCGCAACGCGCAAACGACCATTCGGCGTCTCCTCCGACACCAGATAGCCATATGAACGTTTATTCGTGTCATCGCTCAAATGGAATCCAAAATAAATATCGTCGAATACAGTCATTCGATCGAAATATGATCCCAGCTCCGTCGACGATCCGGAGACGATCGAATTGGTTTCCGCGTCTATAACCGCGAAGCGGAATTCTGGATTACGCATCCTATATTGGCGTAGTTCGTCGGTTGGCTCGATCGACTTTCGTCCGGACGCATCGAAGTGAAGGGATCGCAGGACGATCTCTCGCGATCTCTTCGTCGTCCAGCCACTGAGGGGCGGAATATGTTGATATCCGGCTAAAATCGTCGACACGGTCACTATTGCAGGCACCGGAGCCAGAACCAAAACAAAAAATAAGCCCACTATCCAATAGGCGATAAGTCTCGATGACAGAGACCGCAGCTCAATCACGTCTAAGTTCCTTGATGAGATAGCCGATCCCTTTCGGCGCATGAATTTCGACGCTGGCGTCTTTATCGTTCAATCTCTGTCGTAGACGGCTGACGAGCATTTTCAGCGCGCCGAGACACGAATCGTCTTCGGATCCGTAAACCTCTTCGATCAGCACAGGATAATTGACCGCACGCCCTGCGCGTCTCGCCAAGGCTTCGAGCAATATCAATTCGCGACGCGGTGGAATGAATGGTGCGCCTCGGATAGAGGCTTCATGGGAGTTAGGATCGACCGAAAGGGCGCCGATCGTGATCGGAGGAAGCCGCTCTCCCCCGGGCCGCCTGAGGCAGGCGCGAATACGGGCGATGAGCTCCTTCGCGGCGAAAGGCTTCGTCAGATAGTCGTCGGCCCCGGCTTCCAATCCGCTGACCCGCTCGTCTATCTTTCTCGCGGCCGAGACGATCACGATGCGAACGCCCGGCCTCGTGCGCTTCATTTCCGGAATGAGCGACATGCCGTCTCCGTCCGGGAGACGGCGATCGAGCAGCACCAGCGGATAATCATTGTCTCTGATCGCAGCGGATGCGTCCGTCAATGTGCCCACTCGATCGGCGACAAATCCGGATTTGGAGACATTGCGAGCGATCAATGTCGCTATATCGGGTTGATCTTCGACGATGAGAATCCGCATCGAACGACGCTGTCCTTTTTTACCGGCCGCGGCAGATAGCGTTTCCGCGCCGAGTTTAGGGGGATGTTGCGGAGGCGCAACATCAAATCGAATTCGGCTCGACAAGCGCGGCCCCCCAAAAACCCTCGAAATGTGACCGCGTGGTTACCAGCGCTCCCGTAAAGTGGCGCGAGCAAGGGGCGAACATGCGGCGGATGAGCTGGTTTCTTTCGGTTCTGGCGATTTTGCAGGGGGTGACCTTCGGCGCCCTCGCTCGCGCGGACCTCGGTCGCGATCACGCGACGATTGCCGTTCGCGACGCTGACGAGCATTGTTCGCGGGAGCGTGGCGACCTCCCGGACCCGGCGCGGGGATCGTGTCGTCACGACTGTTGCATTATCTATTCGTCCCGCCCCGGAGGCGACTTCCTCCCGATCGTCGCCCGCTCGCCCGACCTCCCCCTCGGACGCCTACCTCTCTCCTCGGCCTCGACCCGCCGCTCCTCGCTCGAGGAGGCGCCCGCGCTCGCCCGGCGGCTCGCGCCGCCGCCGCGTGGACCGCCGGACTTCTCCTGACGTCGACCATCTCACACGAATGACTCGGAAGACTCCCACGGTTTTCGCGCGGCTCGCACGCCGCGCCAGGAGAATGACATGTTCCGTTCTATGCTATTGCGCGGCGCCTCCATCGGCGCCCTCTCTCTCGCTGCGTCCTCCGTCCTCGCTCAGGAGGCGCTTCCGGCGATCGATATCGCCGCGGAGACGCGCGACGCGCGGCAAGGGGCCGCCTCTCGGGAGAGACCCGGCTCGAGTCAGTACGGCGCCGGCCTCGGCGGGCGCTTCACCGGCTACGCCGTAGATCAAAAGACCGCCGCCATGGTCGGCAAGACCAATACGCCGATCCTGCAAACGCCGACGGCGATTCAAGTCGTGACGCGCCAGACGATCGACGATCAGCAATCGACCTCCGTCCTGAATAGCGTCGTCGCCAACATCAGCGGCATGTCCATCACGGGAAGCCAATTCTACGACCGCTTCGTCATACGGGGCTTCGACGTCGGTCGTAACTCATATCGGAACGGTCTCAGAGTCGTCGACACGACCAATCTCGAAACCGCCAATCTGCAATCGATCGAGGTGCTCAAAGGCCCGGCGGCGATGCTGTATGGTCGAATCGAGCCGGGCGGCCTCGTGAACCGCGTGCCGAAGCGTCCTCTGTTCGAACCCTATTATTCGATCCAGGAACAGGCCGGCTCCTTCGGCTATACGAAAACGTCGTTCGACGCGACCGGGCCGTTGAACGCCGAAAAGACGCTCGCCTACCGCTTCAACGGCGCCTATCTCAACACAGAGTCGCACCGCGACTTCGTCGAGCGGGAAAACATCTTCCTCGCGCCGACGCTCACATGGCGGCCGAACGAGCAAATCACGCTCAATATCGACGGCGAATATCAGAACCTGAAATTCACTTCCGACGCATATAATTCGATACCTGCAATCGGCCGAAGGCCCGCGAATGTTCCGATTTATCGCAATTATGCGGAACCCTCGCTGACATTGGTGCAGCCGAATCGACAGGAGCGTCTTTTCATCGGCTATGACGCGACCGTGAATTTGACGGACGCATGGAAAGTCGTGAGCCGATTCACCTATTGGAATCAAGATTTTTTCGAGAATGACACGATCAATAGAGGGTTCAACGCGAGCTCCGGAAATATCACTCGATCCCAATATTTCATCCCGAACGGCAGTCAGCGAACGCTCTCGTCCAACCTCGACCTCCAAGGGAGGTTCACGACTGGCCCGCTCGAGCATGAGGTTCTCTTGGGCGCCGACTACTACCAGGGTTCATATTCCCGTGTCGGGTGGTACGCCCCGTCTCCGGCGGTTCCCGCGATCAACGTCTGGAATCCCGCCTATTCGAATGGCGCCATTTCCGCGTTCTATGCGCAGAAGCAGAACAATTTCGATCTTTTCAAAGAGAGTTGGAAAGGGGTCTACGGACAGGATCAGATTTCCTTGCTGGACGACAAGATTCATCTTTTGTTAGGCGGGAGATGGGATTCGGCGATATACAGCTCCGGCTTCGACAGTAACTCACGTGGTCAAGCAGAGCTGGCGTTCAAGACCATTCAATCGAGCCAGTTCAGCCCCCGTCTCGGCCTCGTGATCCAGCCTCTCTCCTGGCTGTCCCTCTACTCCAATTATTCGCAGTCTTTCGGCGTCAGCAATGGAGTCGCGGAAAACGGCTCCGCTCTTCCGCCACAAAAGGCCCATCAGTTCGAAGGAGGCGTCAAGTCGGAGCTTCTGGATGGCCGCCTGACGGCGTCGGCCGCATATTATGCGATCACAAAGACCAATGTGCTCACGGCCGTTGTCGGGACAATCTTTTCTCGCCCGATCGGCGAGGCGGAGAGCAATGGTCTCGAGGTGGATGTGCAAGGTAGAGTGAGCGATAATTGGAGCTTGATCGCCAATTACAGCTTTACGAAAGCAAGAGTGACGAAAGACAATACTGCGAGCGGCGGATCGGGCAACACCAATAATCGGCTGCCGAATGTTCCTCTGCATGCGGGAAATGTCTGGCTCAAATATGAAGCGGATGGCGAGCTCAGAGGCCTGAGCGTCGCCGGCGGCGTGAATGTCGTGGGCGAGCGCAAAGGCGATCTCGGCAACACATTCGAGCTTCCGGCCTATGCGCTGCTGAACGGAATGGCCTCTTACAGCATGACGCCCGCGAGCATGCCATGGGTGAAGCTGCTCACATTGCAGGTGAATGTGAACAATATTCTAGACACGACGCACTACATCGGCGCCACCAATCGGTTGAGCAGCGTGCCCGGAGCGCCGAGATCCTTTCTCGTTTCGCTGCGCGCCGAGTTCTGATCCTCGGCGCATCGCTTTCATTTCGACGGCGCCAGGGACGCCGAACCGATCGCTCGACCGATGCCGTTCGAGCGATCGACTCCACTGAAAGTCGGCATGATTTGCAGTCAATTTGCGCGCCGGTGATGGCAATCTCTTCGATCCGCGTCGCGCTTTTGGAGAGCACTGGGATGATTGGAGTTGGCGTTCCGTCGCGTCCCCTTCGCCTGTCGAAGCGCATGACGCTGAAGCCTTGGCGTGAAATCTGGCGGAGGACTCATCTATGGTTGGGGCTCTCGCTCGGTCTCTTTTTGTCGATCATCGGGATCACCGGCTCAACGCTCGTTTTCTGGACAGAAATCGATGAATGGCTCAATCCAGAACTTCGACTCGTGGCAGCCGCGCCCCAAGGCATCGACGCATGGCGTCCATTGGAGGAGATCGTTGATGCGGCGCGAAACGCAATTCCCGCGGACGCGAACCTCAGATTCAGCTATTGGCCGCAAACAGAGCGTGAAGCCTTTCTATTTTACTACCGCATAAAGAACGAAGAGTCTGGAACGTGGAATACGTTGCATGTGTTCGTCAACCCATATACGGCAGCTCAAGCATCCCCTCATTTTCTCACCCCACGGCGAGCACGGCGGCCGTGACCTTGTTTTCTGAGAGCGCAGCCTGGAAGCGCTCCATGAGCGCGGTCAAGTCTTTTTCCGG
>NZ_WOVC01000104.1:0-1229 GCF_011378635.1 Methylosinus sp. RM1 | reverse complement strand
CGGCGGTTCTGCATGTAGGCGTCCTCAACCTTCATGGCCAGCGCCGCGCCGACGCGCGCGAAGGAATAGACCATGAGAGCGATCAGCGCCCGGTCCCGCAGCCCGGCGGGCGTGGTCACGTCGATGCTGTCGAGAAGCGCGCGCGCCTCCTGCGGGTCGAGCACCGGCGTCTTGCCCACCACGACGACGTGTTTAGGTCCGCGCACGCTCGCCGCGGGGTTGGTCGGCACGATCTGGCCGGTGACGAGCCAATCGAACAGCATCCGGATCGCGGCTAGGTTCTGCTTGGCGGTCGGCGCGCTGTGCGAGCGCGTGAGAATCTCGACGTACGCGCCGATATGCAGCGGCTCGATGTCGACAATCGATGCGAGGCCGCGTTGCTCGCACCAAGAGAGGAAGTCGCTGATCGAGCGGCCGTAGGCGCGCCGTGTGTGCGCGTTGCGGATATTGGCGACGAAGAATTCCCAAAAGCGCGTTTGTGCCCGCTCGCCTGCGACCGCAACGAGAGCATGAATTATCGGAGCGGGAATAGTCGTGAGCGCTTTCATTCGTCAGAATATTCCGAAATGCTTCGCAATGAGACTCCCCACCAGAGCAGCCAATGCAACGGCCCCGCCAGCCGTTGCGGCACCGGCTGCCTTGGCAAGATTGTCGCGCAAGCTCTCCAAATACAATTTCATGAATGATCGACGCGGAGCGGGACGCTCGGCCTCGGCCTCGATCTGTTTGAGGTCGGCGATGATCTCGCCCTTTTCGCTGTTCGACAGCGAGAGCGCCGCCAACTCTGTCTTGATTGTGTTTACGGCGTCCTGAATCTCCGCGAGGGTAGCGTCGGCGATAGGCAGGTCGCTGACCTTCGAGGGCGCGCTGGGCGCAGTCACGTTCTTTGACGGAAACCGAATCTCGATCTCTGGAGAGTAACCTGTTTCGACCGCGGCGACGCCTTGTCCCGTGATCCTGGCGTTTCCTGCAACAATGCCCTGAAGGGTTTTGAGCGGCCTCCATTCGATCAGCCGGACATCGGCGAGCTGTCCGCACACCCCCGCGATGACTTCCCATCGGACCGCCTCGCCGCCAGCAAAGATCACGTCATTCACGGGGACCGATCCTCCGTTGTCATGCCGCAAGCGGTAAAGGTGCTCCAGCAGCCTGCCCCTGATTTCTGCATCCGTCATAAGACCCCTCGCGGCGACCAATCAAATATGTGATAAAGGATATTATCATATATA
>NZ_WOVC01000103.1:0-1249 GCF_011378635.1 Methylosinus sp. RM1 | reverse complement strand
AACGCGGCGCCCAGGCGGGATCATTCCGTTAGAGGGGGCGCCATTATCCCGGAATCCCCGGGCGCCATTATCCCGTTAAAGACGGGCGCCTTCGTCGGAATCGCCAGACATTGCCATTGGATGAAGCCGTCGCCGTCGCCGGCGAGCGGATCGTTCACATGCAGAACGTCCTCGCGGAACTGATCGATATACACCGTCCGACGGCCCTCCAATCCCCAGCCGATCGGAAACAATTGGTTGACGACATAAGAGCCGTCGTGAGACTGCGGCAACGTCACGGCGTAGATGCGGCTATCGGGGAATCGCTGCGTCGCCGTTGCTATCGCGCGGTCGAGTGTGATGCGCTCCTGACCATTCTCGATCGAACGATAACGCTCGATCCTCGTCAGCTCGGAAAAAAGCTCGACAACGGCTTTGAACTGTTGCGGCAGATTGAAATAGAGGCCCGACAGCAGAACGGCCAAGGCGACCGGCAGCAGGAACAGACCGGACAAGCGATGAATGTCGTAATTCAGCCGCTCCGGCTTGGCGGGCCATTTGAGTGTGAACGCGGTGCGCCATTTCGCGTTTCTCGGCCACCACAGGATCACGCCGGTCACGGTCGAAAGGAAGGCGAGGATAGCGATGATCCCGACCGCTATGTCCCCGATCACGGGAACGAGCAGGCAATAGTGGAGCTTGAACAAGAAGCCGACGAAACTCTCGTCGAACGGGCTCCCGACGGAATACCATAGACGCGTTCCCGTGACCTTCGCCGAATAGGGATCGACGAAGACATGGCGCGTTTCCAGCCTCCCAGTCTGGGGATTCTGGACACGATAGTAGAATAGAAAGGCTTCATCGTCGCTCTGCGGCCAATAACACCAGCCTAGCGAGCTGTCGGACGGGATGACTCCCCGCGCCGACTCGGCGATTTCTTCCAATGGACGCCACGCCGCTCGTCCCTGCGGTGGCCCAGCGACGATCCGCAGCTGCGGATTGAGCGCCTCGTCGATCTCCTGGAAGAAGACGAGCGCTGAACCCGTAACCCCGATCACCGACAAGAACAGGCCGATCGCAAGGCCCAGCCAAAGATGTCCCTTCAGCCAGACCTTGCGCCAGCTCCATAGTGCTACCTGCCGCGGCGCGGCGGTGCGCAGAGGGCGTTGTCACATTAACGCGCGGGTAAGCCGACACGGGCGATCTTCCCGCCATGAAACAATCACCCGTGAGCTACAAGCGCCATCGCTTCCCGCCGCAGATCATCGCC
>NZ_WOVC01000012.1:0-120366 GCF_011378635.1 Methylosinus sp. RM1 | reverse complement strand
GCCCGGTCATTCCGAAGTTCGTCGCCGGCGACATGCCCTGATCGAACCTCGAATAGCCTGATGACAACGCCGGCCGGGCCTCGCGCCCGGCCGGTTTTTCTTTGCGCTCCGCTGGGCTCGTCCACGCCGCGCGCGTCCTTGCGCCGCGCTCGCGCGCCGCTTCTTGCAAGACCAGCGAGAGCCGATTAATTGCTATCGAGATTTCCCGACGCTCATTGGGGACGGCGCATGTCGAGCCGCGCTATCGCACAGTCGCTCTTGCTGACCACGCTCGTTGCGGCGAGCGCCGCGTCGCCGGCGATCGCGCGCGGCGATCTGCTTTCCGACAAAGACAGCTGCGTTCTCGCGGTCGGCCCCGAGCTCATCTACTTCGCCGGCTATCAGCCGGGCGACGCGCCGCCGCGGAAATTCTGCGAGGACGTTCCCCGACTGGGGGAAACGATTTTCGTTTTCGATTATGCCGCTCCCGAGCTGCGGGAGATGAAGGCCGGCTTCCGCATCTTGCGTCAGACCGACGAGAGCGATGAGCCATCCGACCGAGAGGCGGCGACCGCCGCGTCCCTGGCGCCGCAGATCTATCCCAAAGGGACTTTTTCTTTCACGCATGTGTTCACTCAGCCGGGCGATTTCGTCGGCGTCGTCACGATCGACGGTTCGGCGGGCGAGCACTGGACGGCGCGCTTCCCCTTCTCCGTGGCCAAGCGCCGTTTCGAGCTGAGCCCTTATTATCTGATCGGCGCCGCAGGCCTGCTCGCGCTGTTTCTGTTCGCCTCCGGCAAGTTCGAGACGAACCGCCGACGCCGCTGACCTTTTCGACGCGCGAGCGTCTTCCGATCTCAAAACGGCGAAAAACCGCGAATTCGAGGCGCGCGCCCGGTTTACAGCGCGGCCGAAATATATTAGTCCATAACATCACTGAATTAATAGACCATGGAGACAAGTATGCTGAGTGTTTCAATCACGCGGCGCGGCCTCGGCGCCGCTATCGCATTCGTCGCGGGCGTGTCGCTTCTCGTCGACTCGCTCGTCGTCGATTCCTCGGCGCAGGCCGCGACGGCGTTGCTCAATGTCTCCTATGATCCGACGCGCGAGCTCTATAAGGCGATCAATCCCGCCTTCATCGCCGATTGGAAGGCCAAGACCGGCGAGACGATCGAGATACAGGCGTCGCACGCCGGCTCCGGCGCGCAGGCGCGCGCGGTCATCGACGGGCTGTCCGCCGATGTCGTGACGCTGGCGCTCGCGGCCGACATAGACGCGATCGTCTCCAAGACCGGAAAGGTCTCCGCGGATTGGCAGAAGAAGCTGCCGAACAACGCCTCGCCCTATACGTCGACGATCGTGTTTCTCGTCCGCAAGGGCAATCCAAAGAAGATCAAGAATTGGGACGATCTCGCCAAGCCGGGCGTCGCGGTGGTCACGCCCAATCCGAAGACCTCCGGCGGGGCCCGCTGGAACTATCTCGGCGCCTGGGGCTACGGACTGGAGAAGTTCAAAGGCGACGAGGCCAAGACCAAGGATTTCGTCAAGGCGATCTATAAGAATGCCCCCGTGCTCGACACGGGAGCGCGGGGCTCGACGATCACTTTCGCGCAACGCGGTCTCGGCGACGTGCTGATCGCCTGGGAAAATGAGGCCTTCCTCGCTTCGGAGGAATTCGGTAAGGACAAATTCGAGATTGTCGTCCCGCCCGTCTCCGTGCTCGCCGAGCCGCCGGTCGCCGTCGTCGACGGCAATGTCGACGCCAAAGGCACGCGCAAAGTGGCCGAGGCCTATCTGAACTTTCTCTACACGCCCGCCGCGCAGGCGATCATCGCCAAGAATTATTACCGGCCCGCGCATCCGGAATTCGCGGCGAAGGAGGATCTGAAGCGCTTGCCGAAGCTCCAGCTCTTCACTGTCGATCAGATATTCGGCGGCTGGGCGAAGGCGCAGAAGACCCATTTCGCCGACGGCGGCGTCTTCGACGACATCCAAAAGCAATAGGCCGTGAACCCGACATGAGCGCATCGACGCAAATCGTGAAAAGAAAGGCTCGGAGCTTCCCGGCTCCGAGCGTCATCCCCGGATTTCGGACGACATTCGGCTTCACTCTCTTTTATCTGAGCCTCGTCGTCCTGTTTCCGCTGTCGATGCTCGTCATCCGCGCCTCCGAGCTCGGCCTCGCGGGCCTCTACGGCGTCGCCGTCGAGCCGCGCGTCGCCGCGGCCCTGCGCACGAGCTTCTTCATCTCCTTCGCCGCCGCGGCGATCGATGTCGTCTTCGGCCTCGTCACCGCCTGGGTGCTGACGCGCTATGAGTTTCCGGGCCGGCGCTTTCTCGACGCCATCGTCGATCTGCCCTTCGCCCTGCCGACGGCGGTCGCCGGCATCGCGCTCGCGGCGCTCTATGCGCCCAATGGCTGGCTCGGCGAGCCGCTCGCCGATTACGACATTAAAATCGCCTTCACGCGCTGGGGCATTCTCGTCGCGCTGGTGTTCGTCGGCCTGCCTTTCGTCGTGCGCACGGTGCAGCCGCTGCTCGCCGAGATCGACGTCGAGCTCGAGGAGGCGTCGGCCACTCTCGGCGCGAGCCGCGCGCATACGGTCTGGCGCGTGCTGCTGCCGCCGATTCTGCCGGCCCTGCTCACCGGATTCGCGCTGGCTTTCGCGCGCAGCGTCGGCGAATATGGCTCGGTGATCTTCATCGCCGGCAATCTCGCCTATATCTCGGAAATCGCGCCCTTGCTGATCATCGTCAAGCTGGAGCAGTTCGACTATGCCGGCGCGACGGGCATTGCGACGATCATGCTCGCCATCTCCTTTGCCGTGCTGCTGGCGATCAATCTGATCCAGGCCTGGAGCCAGAAGAGGTTCGGCCATGTCTGACGCGCTGGCGCCGGCCATTCGCATCGCCGCGACGCGCCGCGTGACGGAGGAGGCTCCGCTCACGCGCTATCTGCTCATCGGCGTCGCCGTGGCCTTTCTCGGCCTCTTCCTGCTGTTGCCGCTCGCGGTGGTCTTCACCGAGGCGCTCACGAAAGGCGCCGGCGCCTTCTTCGCCACTTTCGACGAGCCGGATGCGCGGGCGGCGATCCGCCTCACTCTGCTCGTCGCGGCGATCGTCGTGCCGCTCAACGCCGTCTTCGGCATTTGCGCGGCCTGGGCCATCTCCAAATTCTCCTTTCCTGGCAAGAGCGTGCTGATCACGCTCATCGATCTGCCCTTTTCGGTCTCGCCTGTGGTGTCGGGCCTCGTCTATGTGCTCGTCTTCGGCTCGCAGGGGCTGCTCGGACCGACATTGTCGTCTCATGGAATTCAGATCGTCTTCGCCATTCCGGGCATTGTTCTCGCGACGATCTTCGTCACCTTCCCCTTCGTCGCGCGCGAGCTCATTCCGCTGATGCAGGAGCAGGGGACGGTGGAGGAGGAGGCGGCGCTGACGCTCGGCGCGAGCGGCTTTCGCACTTTCCTCACAGTGACATTGCCCAACATCAAATGGGGCCTGCTCTATGGCGTGCTCCTCGCCAACGCCCGCGCCATGGGCGAGTTCGGCGCGGTGTCGGTCGTATCCGGCCATATTCGCGGCCTGACCAACACGATACCTCTCCAGGTGGAGATCCTCTACAATGAGTATAATATCGTCTCGGCCTTCGCCCTCGCCTCCCTCCTGGCTGGGCTGGCTCTCGTCACTCTGGGGATCAAGACGCTTCTCGAATGGCGCTACGCCGGTCAAATCGCCGGTCGACGCCGTCACTGAGGACGCGCCGCGCCAGCATGGCGTGGAGATCAGAATCGAGGGCGTCGAGAAGGATTTCGGCGATTATCCGGCTTTGCGCGCTGTCGATCTGACGATCGCGCGCGGCGAGCTGGTCGCGCTGCTCGGGCCGTCCGGCTCCGGCAAGACGACTTTGCTGCGCGCCATCGCCGGCCTCTCCAATCCCGATCGCGGCCGCATTCTGTTCGATTCCGAGGACGCCACGACACTGTCCGTGCAGGAGCGGCGCGTCGGCTTCGTCTTTCAGAATTACGCGCTGTTCAAGCATCTGACCGTCGCCGACAATATCGCCTATGGGCTGAAAGTGCGCCCGCGCAGGACACGCCCCTCTCGCGCCGAGATCGCCGCGCGCGCGGCCGAGCTGCTGGAATTCGTGCAGCTCGACGGGCTCGGCGGACGCTATCCGGCGCAGCTCTCCGGCGGCCAGCGCCAGCGTGTGGCGCTCGCCCGCGCGCTCGCCATCGAGCCGCGCGTGCTGCTGCTCGACGAGCCCTTCGGCGCGCTCGACGCGCGCGTGCGCAAGGATCTGCGCCGCTGGCTGCGCGACGTGCATCGGCAGACCGGCCTCACCACCGTCTTCGTGACGCATGACCAGGACGAGGCGATGGAGCTCGCCGATCGCGTGGTGGTGTTGGACAAGGGCCGCATCGAGCAGATCGGTACGCCGGACGAGCTCTATGACCGGCCGGCTTCGCCCTTCGTGCTCTCCTTCGTCGGCGAGGCGCTGGCGCTGCCGGTGCAGGTCGCCGACGGCAAGGTGATTTTCCAGGGCAAGGAACTGCACGTCTCCTCGGAAAATCTGCGCAATGGACCGGCGCGCGTCTATTTCCGTCCCGCCGACATCGCTCTGCATGGCGGTCAGATCGGCGCGCTCGAGGGCCGGGTCGAGGCGGTGCGCCGCACGGCTGCGGGCTTGCGCGCGTCGATCTCCATCCCCGGCTATGACCAGACGGTCGAGGTCGACACGGATGATCGCGCAGGAACGACGCTCGGCAGCAGCGTGCCGCTGTCGCTAAACAATGTGCGGATTTTCTCGACCGCGGCCGAGGAGACGCTCGGCGACGGCGCGGGGATTTGAGAAGGGCCGGGCGGTCGAACGATGATGATCAGTCATCTGTCGATCGGCGTGTCCGATCTCGGGCAGGCGGTGGAATTCTATGACGCCGTCCTCGCAGTGCTCGGCTATAGGCGGCTCTACACCGGACCCAGATCGATCGGCTATGGGACGCCGGACGGGCGCGAGCCTTTCGCTCTGAAGCAACGCTCGGCGTCCGACATAGGCGTCGACGCGGGCTTTCACCTGGCTTTCGTCGCGCCGACTCCCGAGGCCGTTCGGGCTTTTCACGCCGCGGCGCTCGCGCGCGGCGCGCAGGACGACGGAGCGCCCGGTCCGCGGCCGCGCTATGGGTCGAGCTACTATGCCGCATTCGTGATCGACCTCGACGGACACAAGCTCGAAGTCGTATACCAGTAGCTTCGCGGGGCGGCCGGCGCTCGACTCTGCCGCTGAAGCGCCGGACGGCGGCGAAGGCTCAGAGAACAGCGGACAAGAGGGATGTGATCGCCTTCTTATCAGCGAGCCACTCTGCGAACTGCTTCACCTCGCCGACGCCGTCCTCGACGACGGCCTCATAGACATATGCGCTCGGAATCCTGTTTTCCGACGATCCGGATTTCATCGCCGCCAACGCCTGTTTGATGATCAGTATCGTCTTCCGGCGGTCGTCGTCGAGACGCGGCGGTAGCGTCTGCAAGTGGCGCAGGTCTGGTTGCCGTTCGGGCCGATCCACCGCCCATATATCGAGAGTCCAGTCGATTCCCTCGCTGGCGCGCGCCGACACTCCGAGATACAGACCGTCCGGATAGCTCGCCGGATCGGCGTTCCACGCGCCGCTGTCGTTTCTGAAGCGGACGGAAACCACATAGCGATCCATCGACATGAGTTCGGCTCCAGCGCGAATGAAGGCCTCGCGCGCCTCGCCGGACAGGCTTTCGCAAACCACAGTGATGTCGATGTCTCGGCGAACCATCAGGCCGAGAGCGGAACTGCCGACCCGGATCGGTTTGCCGACGCGGCTCAGCAAAACGTCCAGATCGAGGAGCTCTACGATCTGGTCGGCTTCCTCCTGCAGAAGCCTTTGAGTCCTCAGAACATCATCCATTTCGACGCTCCAGATGTCGAAAGCGCATCTCGGAACGAACTTTCATAAAATAAAAGTAGAGCAGTCGCCATGCGGCTCCGCTTATACCCCAGAGTGCCGAGAAATGGCGCGGCGATTGCTTCCGTCCGATGTCTGATCCGGAAGGCGACACGCGCCTTCATGCCCAGGCGAAGAAACTTCGACCTGGGAGACGGCGATGCGATCGCTCGGACGCAGCCGCAATATGTGCGCTTGGGATGACTTCGCAGGCGACGCCAAAGCGCTCGCCGATCTTCTCGCGGCCGACGGCTCCGGCGCGCTGCCGCCTTTTCTCTTTCTCTCGCAGCCCGGCGTCGGCGCCGCCGATCAGCGGCGCTGCTCCGAGCTGTGGACGCGCGATCGCCGCGCCGCCGCGGCGACGGAGCGGCGCGCGCTCGATTTCCGCTTTCGCGCGGCGGATGGGCGGAAGATCAAGCTCGGCTATCTCTCCAATGATTTCCACGATCACGCGACGGCGCTGCTGCTGATCGAGACGCTGGAGGCGCATGATCGCGAGCGCTTTTGCGTGAACGCCTATTCTTATGGAGCCGATGACGGCAAGGCGATGCGTCGTCGCCTCATCGGCGCTTTCGACAATTTCGTCGACATAGAGGCGCTCTCCGACGGCGACGCCGCCCGCGCGATCCATCGCGACGAGGTGGACCTGCTGATCGATCTCAAAGGCTTCACCGCCAATGCGCGCAGCGGCATTCTGATGCTGCGTCCGGCGCCCGTGCAGGTGAATTACCTCGGCTATCCGGGCACGCTCGGCGAGGATATCTGCGACTATATCATCACCGACGATTATGTGACGCCGCTCGCCTCCGCCGGCGATTATTCCGAATCCTTCGCCTATATGCCGCATAGCTATCAGCCGCGCGGCCGCGCGGGGCCGATCGGGCCGCGGCCGACGCGCGCGGCCATGGGCCTGCCGGAGCAGGGCGTCGTTTTCTGCTGCTTCAATCAGGCCTATAAGTTCACGCCGGAGATGTTCGACGTCTGGTGCCGGCTGCTCGACGCCGTGCCGCACAGCGTCCTATGGCTGCTCGGCGCGCCCATGGCGGAGGGCAATCTGCGCAATGAGGCGTGGAAGCGCGGCGTGAATGGCGCGCGTCTCGTCTTCGCGCCGGATATGGCCCAAGGCGACCATCTCGCGCGACTCCAGCTCGCCGATCTCGTGCTCGACACGGCGCCCTATAACGCCCACACAACGGCGAGCGACGCGCTGTGGGCGGGCGTGCCGATCGTCACTTGCAGCGGCTCCACCTTTCCCTCGCGCGTCGCCGGCAGCCTGCTGCGCGCGGTCGGGCTGACGGAGCTGATCGCCGTCGATCTCGATGATTATTTCGATCTCGCCTATCGGCTGGCGACCGATCCCGCGGGCCTCGTGGATCTGAAGGCCAAGCTCGCGCGCAATCGCGCCGGCGCCGCGCTCTTCGATGTTCCCGCCTATACGCGGGATCTCGAAGGTCTCTATCAATCCATGTGGGATCGTCGATCCGCAGGCCTGCCGCCGGCGGCGCTGATCCCGGCGGCATAGAGCACTTCCGCTCGGAAAAAAGCCGCCCTCGCGTCGGCGAGGGCGGCTGCAGTTGGTTATGTCGGGCCGGCTTCGAGCGCGCTGGTCAGCGAACCAGAATATTCTTGAACTGCCAGGGATCCTCGAGGTCGATATCCTCCGGGAAGAGACCCGGGCGGCCGTCGAGCGGCGTCCAATCCGTGTAGACCCCCTCGACGGGGCCGAGATAGGGCAGCTGCACTTCCAGGCAGCGGCGGAAGTCGACCTCGTCGGCCTCGACGATGCCGGCGGTCGGATTCTCGAGCGCCCACACCATGCCGGCCAGCGCGGCGGAGCTGACCTGCAGGCCGGTGGCGTTCTGATAGGGCGCCAGCTCGCGCGTCTCCTCGATGGAGAGGCGGGAGCCGTACCAATAGGCGTTCTTGGCGTGGCCGTAGAGCAGCACGCCGAGCTCGTCTATGCCGTCGACGATCTCGTTCTCGTCGAGAATTTTCCAGCTCGCCTGCATCTTGCCGGCGCGGCCGAACATCTCGTGCAGCGACAGAACGGCGTCGTCGGCCGGATGATAGGCGTAATGGCAGGTCGGCCGGTACGCCACCTTGCCGGAATCGTCGCGCACGGTGAGAAAATCCGCGATCGAGATCGACTCGTTATGGGTGACGAGGAAGCCGAATTGCGGTCCCGGCGTCGGCGTCCAGCTGCGCACGCGCGTGTCGGCGCCCGGCGACTTCAGATAGATCGCCGCGCCACAGCCGGAGGAGTGCGTGCCGGCGATGTCCGGCAGCGACTTCTCATGCGTGCCCCAGCCCAGCTCGGCCGGCTGCTGGCCCTCGGAGACGAAGCCCTCCACCGACCATGTGTTGACGAAGACGTCGCGCGGCTTCGGGCTCTTGGCGCGCTGCGTGTCGCGCTCGGCGATGTGAATGCCCTTGACGCCGAGCTTCTGCGCCAGCGCGGCCCAATCG
Source organism: Methylosinus sp. RM1 (assembly GCF_011378635.1). Lineage (NCBI taxonomy): Bacteria > Pseudomonadati > Pseudomonadota > Alphaproteobacteria > Hyphomicrobiales > Methylocystaceae > Methylosinus > Methylosinus sp. RM1. The sequence continues at coordinate 111,946 of NZ_WOVC01000012.1, read as the reverse complement.
GCGCGGGTCTTCGGCTCCTCGATCTTCAGCCCCGTGTCGGCGGCGATGTTCAGCAGCGCCTGCTTCACGAACCAGGACACCATGCCCGGATTGGCGCCGCAGCAGGAGACCGCGGTCGGTCCGCCCGGATTGCGGCGACGCTCCTCCAGCACCGTCTCGCGCAGCGCGTAATTGGTGCGCGCTTCATTGCCGAGTGTGTTGTCGAAGTAGAAGCCGGTCCAGGGCTCGACCACCGTGTCGACATAGAGGCAGCCGAGCTCGCGGGCCAGCTTCATAATGTCGAGCGAGGAGGTGTCCACCGAGAGATTGACGACGAAGCCCTGTCCCTCGCCCTTGGTGAGCAGGGGGGTGAGCACCTCGCGGTAATTGTCCTTGGTCAGGGCGACCTTCTGGAAGGCGATGCCGCGAATATCCAGCATTTCACGATGCGTATCGACAGGGTCGATGACGGTGAAACGGCTCTTGTCATAGTCGAAATGGCGTTCGATGAGCGGCAAGATGCCACGTCCGATGGAGCCGAAGCCGATCAGAACGATCGGGCCGGTAATCTTCGCATGGACGGGCCAGTCTGCCATTTCGCTCACCTCTTGGAGTTCGAGAATTATTGTGCGGCGCGTTACAGCAAGAGCGGCGGACATAATCAAGGAAAAACGCCGGCGGGGCGTTTTCCTTCTGTCGCTCTGCGGCAAAGAGGGGGCGGGCTCAGTCGGGAGAAAAGCCCATGCGCGTCAGCGCCGCGGCCAGCGCCGGCTCCGGGCGCGCCCCGCTGGTGAAGATCGCGCGGGGCGCCGGCGCGGTCGCTTCGCAGTCGGGGCCGAAGCGCTCGACGAGCAGCCGATCGGCCTGGCGCGCTATGGCGGGGGCGGGGTCGATCCACTCGACCGGCCAGGGCGCGAGGCGCCGGAAAAAGTCCAGCAGCAGCGGATAATGCGTGCAGGCGAGGACGACGACATCCGTCCGCGCCTCGTCGCGCGTGACGAAGCAGGGCGCGATCTCGCGGGCGATCTCCGCCTCGGAAACAGCGGCGCCGCGCATAAAATCCTCGGCGAGCGGGGCGAGGCGGGTCGAGCCGACCAGCGTCACTGCGCAATCTTCCGCGAAGCTGGCGATGAGCGCGCGCGTGTAATCGCGCGCCACGGTGCCGGGCGTCGCCAGCACGGAGACGAGGCGCGAGCGCGAGCGCTCGGCGGCGGGCTTTATCGCCGGCACAGTGCCGACGAAGGGAAGCTGCGGCCAGCGCGCCCGCAAAGGGGGAAGCGCGCGCGTGGAGGCGGTGTTGCAGGCGATGACGACGAGATCGGGCGCCAGCTCGGCGACGAGCTTTTCCATCACCTCCATGACGCGCGCGACCAGCGCCGTCTCGGAGAGCGGACCATAGGGGAAGCCGGCGTCATCCGCGCAATAGAGCAGCGCCGCATGAGGGCGCAGCTTCGCCACTTCGGTGAAGACGGTAAGGCCGCCGAGCCCGGAGTCGAAGACGAGGATTTTAGGGGCGGGGGGCGTCATGAGGGCGGTCGGCTCGCAATGTCCTGACGTCCCCGAATCTGCTCCCTCTCCCGCGAAGCGGGGGAGGGGTCGGGGAGGGGGCGTTTCAGCGAATTGAAACCATTCCCCCGCGAAGATCAACCTCGCGTCAGAACGGCAGGTTGAACACACGCGAGGGCTCCAGCGCGCCTTCCACCACCTCGCCGAAGGCGACGGGCACGCCGCCGCAGGCCGCATAGACGACGCCGCCGGCAGGGGCGTCGCGGCCGCGCAGAATCAGCGAGCCGCCCCGCCGCAGCCGCGCCGCCGCGTCGCGATCGACGACGACGCAGGGCAGCTCGGTGAGGCCCGCCTCGACCGAGAGAAGCGCGTTGGCGGCCTCGCCGCCCTCGATCTCGTCCAGCGTGTAGCTGTCCTCCTCGAGGAAAGGCCCGACGCGCGTGCGGCGCAGCGCGGTCACATGGCCGAAGCAGCCGAGCAGCCGCCCGAGATCGCGCGCGATGGAGCGCACATAGGCGCCCTTGCCGCATTCCATGACGAGCCTTGTTTCCTCCTCCGTCGCATCGACGATGGAGAGGCGATGAATGGTGACGGGGCGCGGCTTCAGCTCGACTGTCTCGCCGTCGCGCGCGAGATCATAGGCGCGCTCGCCGGCGATCTTGATGGCGGAATATTGCGGCGGCACCTGCATGATGTCGCCGAGAAAGCGCGGCAGCAGCGCCTCGATCTCAGCGATCGTCGGCCGCTCGCCGCTCTCGCGCACGGATTTGCCGTCGGCGTCGTCGGTGTCGGTCTCGACGCCCCAGCGCACCGTGAAGGAATACGCCTTCTCGCCGTCCTGCACGAAAGGCACGGTCTTGGTCGCCTCGCCGAAGGCGACCGGCAATATGCCGGAGGCGAGCGGGTCCAGCGTGCCGGCGTGTCCGGCCTTCTTGCCATTATAGATGCGCTTCAAGCGCGAGACGGCGTGCGTCGAGGTCATGCCGACGGGCTTGTCGAGCACCACCCAGCCGTCGACGACGGCGCGGGTCGATTTTCTTCCGTTCATTGCTGGGCGCCGTTCTCTTCGTCGGTTTGGGGCTGATCGAGATCGCGGCGCACGCGCTCGGAGTTCAGCAGCGCGTCGATGCGCGCGACATTGTCGAAACTATCGTCGATGCGGAAACGCACCTCCGGCGCGAATTTGAGATTGACGCTATGGGCGATCTCGCCGCGCAGATATTTTTTATGGCGGTCGAAAGCGCGCAGCACCTCCGGCTCGTCCTTGCCGCCGAGCGGCATGACATAGACGGTGGCGAGCTTCAAATCCGGGCTCATCGTCACGCGCGAGACGGTGACGACATGCTGCTCGAGCACGGGATCATTGATCTCCCCGCGCGAGAGCAGCTGGGCGATCTGATGGCGGACGAGCTCGGCGACGCGCAACATGCGCTGCGACGGCTCCGCCCCATGGGCGTGATGGGCTCTGGACATTTGGCTCTTGGGGTGGCTATTCGATTTCGCGCTGCGACCCACGGATCATGGAGAGCAGCCGTTCGAACGCGCGAATTTCGGCCTTTTCCACACGCGCGTCGATCTTGTCCTCGATCGCTCCGGCGACGAACTCGGAAACGCCTTCCAGCTTTCCCGCGATCCGATCCACTTGGCGTTGAAGCTCATGCAAATCTTTGCGAAGCTCTTTGTTCTCGGCCTTCAGAGACGCCACCGACCGTTCCAGGTCGAGGATGTTTTTTCCAAACTCTAGAAAGCGCCCCCAAGACAATTTCCATCCGCCCGATTCGGGCTCTGTCGGCGGCGGAGGCGGGTGTTGCAGGTCGCTTTCTCCGGTCATTGCGATAGTCCGAGCCGACTATCGAAGATTCTGTCGATTCGTGCGAGCGTGCGGTCGATTTCCTGCCGGCGTATCTCGAAATCGATACGATCGCGACGTGTGTCTTCGACGATATCTCGCATCATCTCGGCGCTGCGCTCCAACGACGCCAGAGCCGCGCCCATTGCGAGGCTCGGGTCGTCGGACGGCGTATCGCCGAAAAAGGCCTGCGCTGAAAAGGCGGATTCGCCACCCACCCTATCCAACGGCGCATCTTTGTCATCCCCCTCGACCTTTCTTGCGCGAGAGAGCGATTCCAATTCTCTCAAGAAACTCTCGCCACCTTCCGCGGAAAGGAGCTTCGCCAAGATGGCGTCGGTTTGCAGCCTCGGGCCATTCGCGATCGAACCATCGTCATGCTCGTAAAACGCCAAAGCGCTTCTGGCCTGCCAACGACGAAGCTCCTGTAGAAGCTCGACCAAATCCGAGGCGGCGCGAGGGAGAGCCGCGATCAGCTCTATGACCCCTTCGGCTTTGAACGGAAATGATTGGCTCATCATTCGCTCCTTACGAGGCTAGCCGCATTCGATCTCACAGCGTCCGCTTGATCTCCTCGACGCGATAGCACTCGATGACGTCGCCGGCGCGCATGTCCTGATAATTCTCGAAAGCCATGCCGCACTCCTGTCCGGCCTGCACTTCCTTGACCTCGTCCTTGAAGCGCTTGAGCGTCGATAGCTTGCCCTCGTGGACGACGACATTGTCGCGGATGAGACGCACATTGGCGCCGCGCTCCACCGAGCCGTCGGTCACGCGGCAGCCCGCCACCTTGCCGACCTTGGAAATGTCGAACACTTCGAGAATCTGCGCATTGCCCAGCATGGTCTCGCGCAGCGTCGGCGCGAGGAGGCCGGACATCGCCGCTTTCACATCATCGACGAGATTGTAGATGATGTTATAGTAGCGGATTTCAATGCCGCCGCGCTCAGAGGCCTCGCGCGCTTCCTTATGGGCGCGCACGTTGAAGCCGATGACGACGGCGTTGGACGCTTCGGCGAGCGCTATGTCGGACTCGGAGATGCCGCCGACGCCCGCATGAACGACGCGCGCGCCCACCTCGTCGGTGCCGAGCTTGTCGAGCGCTGCGACGATCGCCTCCACAGAGCCCTGCACATCGCCCTTGATGACGAGCGGGAACTCCTTGCGGCCGGCGGTCTTCAACTGGCTCATCATATCGGTGAGCGAGGTGCGGGCGCCGCCGCCGCGCGCGGCCAGCTTGTCGCGACGCTGACGCTCGCGATATTCGGTGATCTCTCGCGCGCGGGCTTCCGTCTCCACCACGGCGACGCGGTCGCCGGCTTCCGGCGTCCCGGAGAAGCCGAGGATCTCGACCGGGAAGGACGGGCCGGCGGTCTGCACCACGACGCCCTTGTCGTCGAGCAGCGCGCGCACGCGGCCCCATTGCGAGCCGGCGACGATGATGTCGCCGACCTCTAGCGTGCCGCGCTGCACCAGCACGGTGGCGACCGGACCGCGACCCTTGTCGAGCCGCGCCTCGATCACCGTGCCCTCGGCCGAGCGCTCGGGATTGGCCTTGAGGTCGAGCACTTCCGACTGCAGGGTGATGGCGTCGAGCAGCTTGTCGAGATTGAGCTTCTCCTTGGCGGAGACCTCCACCTCGAGCGTGTCGCCGCCGAAGGTCTCCGTCTGCACCTCGTGCTGCAGCAGCTCGGTGCGCACGCGCTCGGGCTTGGCGTCGGGCTTGTCGATCTTGTTGATCGCGACGATGATCGGAACCTCCGCCGCCTTGGCGTGATGGATCGCCTCGATCGTCTGCGGCATCACGCCGTCATCCGCCGCCACCACCAGGATCACAATGTCCGTGACCTTGGCGCCGCGGGCGCGCATGGCGGTGAAGGCCGCGTGGCCGGGGGTGTCGATGAAGGTGATCGGCGCGCCGTTCGGCGCCCGCACCTGATAGGCGCCGATATGCTGCGTGATGCCGCCCGCTTCGCCGGCCACCACATTGGCGTGGCGGATCGCGTCGAGCAGCGAGGTCTTGCCGTGGTCGACATGGCCCATGATGGTGACGACCGGCGGACGCTGCTCGAGCTCGCTGTCGGCGTCGGGCGAGTCGAACAGGCCTTCCTCGACATCCGATTCGGCGACGCGCTTGACCGTATGGCCGAGCTCCTCGGCGACGAGCTGCGCCGTGTCGGCGTCGATCACATCGGTGATCTTGTGCAGCGCGCCCTGCTTCATCAGCAGGCGAATCACATCGACGCCGCGCTCCGACATGCGGTTGGCGAGCTCCTGAATGGTGATCGTCTCCGGGAGGATGACCTCGCGGGCGATCTTCTCCTTCTGCTCGGCCTGGCCGAAGGATTTCAGGCGCTGTGTGCGGCGGCGGAAGGCGGCGACCGAACGCGTGCGCTCTTCTTCCTCGGACGTCGCGGTGGAGACGGTGAGGCGGCCGCGGTCCTTCTGCGCGCCGCCGCGCGAGGGCGTCGGGCGGGGCGGCGGCGGCGCCTTGACGGCGATGACGCCGACGGGACGGCGGACGACGCGCTTCTCGGCGTCTTCCGTGGTCGCGGCCGGGCGTGGCGCTTCGCCGCCGGCGGTCGGGGCCGGGCGCGGTTGCGCCGGGCGAGCGGCGGCGGGCGTCGCTGCGTGCGGCTCGGGCGCGCCGCCTCCGGCGAGGCGACGGCGCGCCTCTTCCTCGGAGCGGCGTTTCGACTCGGCGTCGCGGGCGAGGCGTTCCTCCTCCTCGCGCTTGCGGGCTTCGGCGGCGGCGCGCTCCTCGCGCTCGCGGGTCTCGCGCTCGGCGCGCGCCTTGGCTTCCACCTCGGCGCGGCGACGGTCTTCCTCTTCGCGGGTGCGGGCGTCGACCAGAGCGCGGGCGCGGGCCTCGCGCTCTTCGTCGGTCAGCGCGCGCAGCACCATGCCGGCGCCGCGCTTGGGCGCAGGCTGCGGGCGCGGCGTCTCGGCGCGCGGCGGCGGAGGGGGCGGCGCGGCGGCGGCGGGCGCCGCAGGCGCGGGGGGAGCCGGCGTCGGAGGCGGAGCCGCCGGCTTGGTCTCGACATGGCCCGGGGCGCGACGCTTCACCTTCTCGACCACGACCACCTTGGAGCGGCCGTGGGAGAAGCTCTGGCGCACCATTCCGCCATGCTCGGTCGGACGCTGCTTCAAATGCAACGTCTTCGACGGCGTGACGGTCAGCGTCTTGTCGCCGCTGTTCTCGGTCTCGGTCTCACTCATCCAGTTTCCGATCCTCGGGCTGCGCCTGTTCGGTTGCGTCTTTCAGCGGGCCGAGCTCGTCGGTCCGCTCGCTGTCGTGGTTCTGCGCGTCGCCGGATGCGCTCCCGCCTCTATAGGCGGCGAGGCGGCGGCAGCGCGCCAAAAAGGCTTGCGTCGGTCCGCCCGGCGCGAGGGCTGCATGTATCACATTTGTGCGGCCCAAAGCCAAATCCAATTGAAGAGAATCGAACAGAGAGATCGTCTCTGTGACCCTCTCGCCGCATCCGCGCGCCGTGGCCGCGCGCCGCGCCGCCTGGGCGAGCTTGCGCCGTCCATCCGCGGAGCCATCGCGCGCCTCCAGCACAGCGGCGACGGCGCCTTTCTCCAGCGCCTCGCACACCTTGCCGAAGCCGGCGACCACCGCGCCCGCCTTATTGGCCATCGCCAGCGATTGCACGCAATCGGCCTCCAGCAGCCGATCGACATCCTCGGGAAGCGATGACGACGCCGAGACCTCGGCCTTCAATTGGCGCGCGAAGGCGCGCTTCTTCAACGCTTCGGCCACGACATCGGCGCGCGCCGTAACCCAGGCGCCGCGGCCGGGCAGGCGCGACCTTATGTCCGGCGTGAGAACGCCGTCCGGCGCGCGCACGAAACGGATCATCCCCTCCGGCGCGTCGCGCCGGCGGGTGACGATGCAGGTCCGTTCGCTCGCCTCGGCTTCTCTCATTCGCTCGCCGTCTCGTTTCGTCACTGCGCCTCGGTCTGCTGCGCCTCTGCCTGCTGCGCGTCTGTCGGCTCAGCGGCCTCGGCCTCCTCGGCTTCCGCCTCGGGCTCCGGGGCCTCGATCCAGCCGGCGCGCACGCGCGCATCCATGATCAGCGCCTCCGCCTCCTCGCGGGAAAGGTCGATCCCGTCGAGGAAGCCGGTCTGCTTGACCGTCTCGCCATCCTTCTTCTCGGTCCAGCCGACGAGATCGTCCGGCACGCAGCCGGCGAGATCCTCGATCGACTTCACGTCATTCTCGCCGAGCTTGACCAGCATCGCCGTGGTGACGCCGTCGAGCTCCTTCAGCTCGTCGAGCACGCCGAGCTCGAGGCGACGCGCCTCGTTCTCCGCCTCGACTCTCTCGAGATAATTGCGGGCGCGATTTTGAATCTCGGCCGCCGTGTCCTCGTCGAAGCCCTCGATCGTCGCCAGCTCGCCGAGATCGACGAAGGCCAGCTCCTCGACCGATTGGAAGCCTTCCGAAGCGAGCAGCCGGCCGACCACCTCGTCGACGTCGATCGCGTTCATGAACACTTTGGTGCGCTCGACGAACTCGCGCTGGCGGCGCTCGGATTCCTCGGCCTCGGTCAGAATGTCGATGTCCCAGCCGGTGAGCTGCGAGGCGAGGCGCACATTTTGGCCGCGGCGGCCGATGGCCAGCGACAGCTGATCGTCCGGCACCACCACCTCGATGCGCGCGGAATCCTCGTCGAGAACGACCTTCACCACCTCGGCCGGCTGCAGCGCATTGACGATGAAGGTCGCCGCGTCCGCCGACCAGGGAATGATGTCGATGCGCTCGCCCTGCAATTCGCCGACCACGGCCTGCACGCGCGAGCCGCGCATACCGACGCAGGCGCCGACCGGATCGATGGAGGAATCGCGCGAAATGACGGCAATCTTGGCGCGCGAGCCCGGATCGCGCGCCACCGATTTCACCTCGATCACGCCGTCGTAGATCTCCGGCACTTCCTGGCGGAACAGCTTGGCCATGAATTGCGGATGCGTGCGCGACAGGAAAATCTGCGGTCCGCGCTGCTCGCGGCGCACGTCATAGACATAGGCGCGCACGCGATCACCGGGACGGAAGGTCTCGCGCGGGATCATCTCGTCGCGGCGGATGATCGCCTCGCCGCGGCCGAGATCGACGATCACATTGCCATATTCGACGCGCTTCACCACGCCGTTGACGATCTCGCCGATGCGGTCCTTGAACTCTTCGTATTGGCGGTCGCGCTCGGCCTCGCGCACCTTCTGCACGATGATCTGCTTGGCCGATTGCGCGGCGATGCGGCCGAAATCGAAAGGCGGCAGCGTCTCGGAAATCCAGTCGCCGACCTGCGCCGCCGGATTGCGCTTGCGCGCGTCCTCGATGGAAATCTGCGTCGCGTCATTATCGATGAGATCGACGACCAGCAGCAGACGCGAGAAGCGCACCTCGCCGCTCTTCGGATTGATCTCGGCGCGGACCTCGGTCTCCTGCCCATAGCGCGAGCGCGCGGCCTTTTGCAGCGCGTCCTCCATGGAGGCGATGACGATCGAACGGTCGATCGATTTCTCGCGCGCGACCGCATCGGCGATCTGCAGGATTTCCAACCTGTTGGCGCTGACGGCCATATCTTGCTCCCAAAAACGTCGGCCCTACGCGTCGCCGCGACGGCCGGGTCCGCTGCCTTTTTTCTTGAATCCCGTCTGCACGCCGGCCGGAACCAGCGGCTTGGCCTTATCGGCGCGCGCCGCGGCGAAACGGCCGGGCCCGCGACGAGGCCGCGCATCCTCTTGCGGCGCTTCCTCCTCGCTCGGGCCGTCGTCCTCGAGCTGCGCCTTGCCGGCGCGTAGCGCCTCGCGGATCAGCGCGTCGGTCAGCATCAGCTTGGCCTCGTCGAGATCGCGCAGCGGCATTCGCACGGTTTTTTCTTCGTCCGGCGGGGCGTCGTCGCGCTCCAGCGTCACCACGGCGTCGCGGCCGTCTCCCTCGACGGAGACAATATTGCCCCGAAAGCGCTTGCGGCCAGAGGCGAGCGCCTGCGTCAGCTCGATCTTCGCCTCATGGCCGATCGCGCGACGAAAATCCGAGACTCGCACCAAGGGGCGATCTATGCCGGGCGAGGACAGCTCCAGCCGATAGGCGTCCGAGATGACGTCCTCGACGTCCAGCTCCGGCGAGAGCGCCTGGCTCGCGGCCTCGCAATCGTCGATGGTCATGGTTCCGTCGGGCCGCTCGGCCATGATCTGCAGAACCATGCCGTTCTGCGAGAGAATGCGCGCACGCACGAGACGAAAGCCGAGCTGCGCCAGCACGGGCTCGGCGATATGGGCAATGCGCGCCGCGACTCCCGTCTCGCCGCAGAGGCGCGGCTCGTCGATGAGGGAGGGCGCCTCCACGGCGCCGGCGGCGGGCGTTTCTGCCAAGCGGCTCATCCTATCTTGCGAGAATTTCCGGCCGGTGCAAACAAAAAAGAGCGGGTCCCGGCCGGGCCCCACTCTCAAGCAGCGACCATCCGAGAATGATCGTTATGAGATAGAACGGAACGGCTTATACACCTGCTGCGGGATGGAGGCAAGGAAAAGACGGGCCGCCGGGCCGCGCCGCAGTTTTCGCGAGATCGCGTGCGCTTTTTCAACGCGCGCGATCTTTTCGCCGTCACGCCCTCGGACGTCTGCCCGCGACCACATAGAGCAAAACGCCGCCCGCGGCGCTCCAGCCTCGCTCGTCGCCTGCCGCCGCCCCATCCACGAAGTCGCGCCATGCGGAGTCGAAGAACTCTTCTGAGCCGCCGCTGGCGAGGACATTGGTGCGCATTTCGTTCCGATCATAGGGACCGACGCCTTCGGCGCGCCAGCGCTCCCAGGCCTGCGCATTGGCGATCTCGCCCGGGCTGGAATGGGGTGGGATGCTCGGATGGGTCTTGTCCGAGAGCCAGACGCGCACATCCTGCAAGCCGAGCCCGGCGAACAGGCCGGGGAGCCGCTCTCCGACGAACTCCTCGCCTTTGCCGAGGCGGGCGCGGCCGAGCGCTTGCCGCCAAGCCAGCTCCGATAGCCGCAGCAGCCGCTCGACGGCCTCTTCGCCCATCTGCCCGCTGAAGGGAAGGCGCGCGACGAGATTATTCGGCTCCGCGCAGAGCACCAGTCCGCCGGGCTCGACGATTCGGATCATTTCCGCGAGAGCCGCTGCGGGATCTCGCAGATGCAGAAGCAGCGTCTGGCACGTCGCCAGATCGAATGATCTGTCGGCGAAGGGCAGGCGATTCGCATCGCAGGCGATCGCCTCCATTCGCGTATCGGCGATGGCGCGCATACGATCGACATAGCCGACGAGGTGGCGCGGCTCACGATCGACGCCGACGATTTGGGCCTCGGCCGCGAGACGCGGATAGAGCAGGGCGCTCCAGTGACCGACGCCGCATCCTATGTCGGCGGCGCGCTCGACAGCGCGCAGATCGAGGCGACGCGCGAGTAGATCGAGAAAGTCGGCGTTCCACAAATAATCGCGCTCCGCGCCGAAATATTCGGCGGAGTGCGGACGGGTCTTATCATTTTCGGCAGACATGTGAATCCCCGTGGCAAAATGCGCCCGCGAGCGAGCGTTTCATGTGCTTTCGAATGGGGATGGATCTCACATGCGCTTTATGTAGCACGCCGCGCCAAGCGGGTCGAGGATAGGCGTTTTCCGTGCGTCCGTTCCTTGACCTGCTCGTGGCGATTTGTTTGACTGCCGGCACGGCTCGATCGGAGCCCCCGTGTCCGCGGAAAGGGCTGCGCCCGCGCTCGCTTTCGAGAGTGGCGCACGAAAATACGCCCTTTCCTGTCTGATCAGCGGACGCAGACACGAGGAGGGGGTTCCATGTCCCGTGATCCACGGGCCGCGAGCGCGGCCGCCGTCCGTCTCGCTTCGCCTTTTCGTTTGAATCTCGAGCAACAGGGCAAGCGCGCCAAAGAGCTGCTGAAGAGCCTGCGCGCCGGGGACGACGAAGCGCTCTCCCGATTTCGCCGTCATCATCCGAGGTCCGCGGACGCGCCGGAGCGGCTGAGCGAGGCGCAGCTCGTCGTCGCGCGCGAGCTCGGATTGCCGAGCTGGCCGAAGCTCAAAGCGCACATAGCGGCGATGGAACGCAGCTGGCGCGGCATAGTGCGTGGCGAGGCCGCGCCGGATCGCGGCATGACGACGCTGCATCTGCGTTGCGGTCACGACATAGAGGCGAGCTTGCGCGACGCCGGGTTCATCGGCGATTTTCTCGAATATTCCGATCCGCTTTGTCAGGGTCCAGTGCTCGACCGGGCGGACTGGCTCGCAGAGCGCGCCGCTTTTCTCGCGGAGAGCTACGGCGCCGGCGTCGACCGGAGCGAAGCGCAAATCGCGGAAGAGCTCGCCGTCGCGGAGGCGCGCTTGCAGGCGGCCGCGTCTCGCTATGAGCGAGTCGTGCTCTGGCTGGAGCATGATCCCTATGATCAGCTCATTCTCGCCCGCTGTCTCGCGCAATTCGCAGAGACGCCTCCGCCGCGGCTCGAGCTGATCTCGCTCGAGCGTTACCCCGGCGCCACGCGCTTTCTCGGACTGGGGCAGTTGCCGCCAGAGGCGCTGCGCCTGCTCTGGGAGGAGCGCGCGCCCGTCGCCGAGGCGGCGCTGCTCGCCGGCCGCGAGGTCTGGTCCATGCTGCGCGCTCCCGACCCGCGCCCGCTCGCCGGAGTCGCCCGCGCGGGCGCCCCGGCGCTGCCGCAGCTCGCGCGCGCGGTCCGGCGCCATTGTCAGGAATTTCCTGGGACCGAAGACGGCCTGAGCCTGACGGAGCGTCTCATCCTCGAGCTTCTCGCGGAGCGTCCGCATAAAGCGGTCGATGCCTATTCGCGGCTGTTGATGGAGCGCGAGCCGCTCCCCTGGCTCACCGATTTGATGATTCATTCCATCGTCGAGGACATGAAGCGCGTCGCGGAGCCGGTCTTCACGGGCGCTTTCGATAGCGACGATCGCAGCTGGCCGAAGGAGCGGCTCACGATCACCCCGCTCGGGCGCGCCATTCTGGCGGGGGAGACGGATTGGATGTCGCTTCGTCCGCCGCCGCGCTGGCTCGGCGGCGTCTCCATCTCCGGCGACGCGCCTTGCTGGCGCTGGGACGAGGCCCGCTCGGAATTCGCGTTCAGCCAAGCAGCGCGACGAGCGGAGCGATGAGCGGCGCGTCGGCCGGCGGCATTTGCGCCGCATCGAGTTCGCTCGGCCGCATCCAGGCCAGCGCCTGGCCTTCGCGGGCGTGCGGCTCGCCGCGCCAGCGCCGGCAGAGATAGAGCGGCATCAAAAGATGAAACGCCTCATAGGCATGGCTGGCGAAGGTCAGCGGCGCGAGATCGGCGGTCGCCACCTCTATGCCCAGCTCTTCGGCCAGCTCGCGCACGAGCGCTTGCTCCGGCCGCTCGCCGGGGTCGAGCTTGCCGCCGGGGAACTCCCACAGGCCGGCGAGCTGCTTGCCTTGCGGACGCTGGGCGATCAGCACGCGGCCTTGCGGATCGACGAGCGCGGCGGCGACCACGAGAAGCAGAGACAAGGCGCGTTTCCCTCAATTGCCGGAGAGCACGACCTCGATCGGATCGGTCTCCTTGCCGGTGACGACGACTTCGTCGTACATCGCGCCGCCCTCGCTGAGCAAGCCGCCCTTGGGAACCCAGGTGAGCTGCGTCGCCACGAAATAGCGGCCCGGCGCGACCTTGTCGAAGGTGAAGCGGCCGGTCGCGCCCGCCTTGGTCGTGCGCGTATAGGCGGCGTATTCGGCCTCCTGCGTCGGCGTCGGCATGAAGAGGGCGGCGATGAACTTGCGCTTGCCGTAGAAATGCGAGAATCGCGCCTGCGCATAGGCGGTCGCGGGAATGAGCCGCACCACCTCGCCGGCGGCGTAGCGCACATTCATCTTGCCCTGCTGATCGCGCAGAAAGGCCTGGCCCTCTATCGTCGCCTTGCCCTCCTGCCTGATGAAGGCGGCCTCGGCGGGATCGAAGCGCATCTCGGGCGCGGCGCTGTTGCAGGCGGAAAGAGCGAGCGGCGCGAGCGCGACGCAGAGGGCGGCGGAACGCATGGGGAGAGGCCTCGATAGGGCGAAATTGCGCGGCCAATGTCGCCGCTCCGCCGGGCCGAGGCAAGGCTATAGCTGTTTTAAGGTTTCCGCTCGGGCGGCGACAGGAAGGCGGCGGCGCAGCTCGTCTCCTTGCGCCAGTCGACGACATTGGTGCGCTTGTCGTAGCAATCGCGCTTGGTGATCGCTTCCTCGCAATCGGCGCCGCCCATGAATTGATAGGTGACGCAGGCGCCGACGGCCGGCGGCGCGTTCTTGTCGTCCTTGGCGGCGGCCTCTTTCTTCTCGGCGCCTTTCTTTTTTCCCTCGTTCTTTTTTCCCGCCTTTTTTTTTCCGCCCTTCTTCTTGTCGGGCTTTTCGGCTCCGCTGTCGGCGCTCTTTTCCACGACGACGCCGGAGAGGGCGGCATATTCGCGCGCCTCCTCATAAGCGCCGGCGCAGGCGGCGAGGGGCAGAAAAAGCGCAACAAGAGAGACCGCAAAAAGCGGGCGGCGCGGCGTCATCTTCGTCTCCATCGGGCAGGGGGCGAATCGCTGCGGAGTCTAGAAATCGAGTCGACTTTCGTCAGCGCGCAATGGCGCCTAAGGGCTGCCGGTCGGCTTGCGCGCGCAGCAGCTCGAGCACGTCGCGCAGGCTGGCGACGACGGTGAGGCAGAGCGCGCGCTCCTCGGCGGAGGGCTGCAAAATGTCCGGCGTGAGAATCGTCATCGCGCCGGCGGCGGCGGCCGAGCGCAGGCCGGTCGGCGAATCCTCGAGCGCGAGGCAGCGCCGCGGCTCCTTGCCGAGCGCGCGCGCGGCGCGCAGATAGGATTCGGGATGCGGCTTGCCGCGGGCGACATCGTCGCGCGTCACCAGAATGGAGAAATGCGAGAGCAAGCCGCAGCGGCTCAGATGATGCTCCGCGGTCGGCCGTCGCGAGGAGGTGGCGATGGCGAGCGGAATATTCATCGCCGTGAGGTAGTCGACCAGTTCGCGCGCGCCCTCCTTCAGCGGCACGCCGGAGCGCGAGGCGCGGGCGACGAAGGCGCCGCAGGCCTCGATGCAGGCGTCGAGCGGGAAGTCGGCGCCGAAGCGCTCGATCATCATCGTCTCGCAATCCTGCATCGGCTTGCCGATCATGCGATGGCAGAACGCCTCGGTGATCTCGTGGCCGACGGCGCGTCCGGCCGCGATCCAGGCGTCGACATAGAGCCGCTCCGTATCGAGGAGCGTGCCGTCCATGTCGAAGAGGACCGCTTCTACAGCATGGGGGAAAACCATAAGTCCGCTTCCTCGCCGCCCGAGCCGAGGCGAGTAGAAGCCGATTCGCGACACGCTGCGATGACGAAGACATCACGAGCGTATGTCATGCGCGCGCTTCCTTCTCCCGCGGGCGGGAGAAGGAAGCGCTCACGAAGGAGAGGATCAGCTGCGATAGTCGCCGTTGATGGCGACATATTCCTTCGTCAGATCGCAGGTCCACACGCGCGCGGCGCCGGAGCCGATGCCGAGATCGACATGGATGGCGATCTCGTCGCGCTTCATGATCTGCGAGACTTCCGCCTCGTCGTAATCGGGATCGCGCAGGCCCTTGTGGGCGACGCGAATGTCGCCGAACCATATGGCCAGCTTGTCGCGATCCGCCGCCTCGCCGGATTTGCCGACCGCCATCACCACCCGGCCCCAATTGGCGTCCTCGCCGGCCACCGCCGTTTTCACCAGCGGCGAATTGGCGATGGAGAGGGCGATGCGCTTGGCGGCCTTGGGGCTCTCGGCGCCCATCACCGTCACCTCGACGAATTTGCGCGCGCCTTCGCCATCCTTCACCACCTGATGCGCGAGGTCGAGCAGAACTTCGTCCAGCGCGCGGCGGAAATCCTCGAGGCGGCGATCGCTCGCCTTCTCGATGTGAGGCGCGCCGCGCTCGGCCGCCGCGCCCGTGGCGAAGAGCAATAGCGTGTCCGATGTCGAAGTGTCGCTGTCGACGGTGATGGCGTTGAACGAATTCTGCACCGATTTCGACAAGAGGCTCTGCAGAACCTCGGCGTCGATCGGCGCGTCGGTGAAGACGAAGGAGAGCATGGTCGCCATGTCGGGCGCGATCATGCCCGCGCCCTTGGCGATTCCGGCGATGCGCACCTCGACGTCGCCGAGCTTGGCGACGCGGGTCGCGAGCTTGGGATAGGTGTCCGTGGTCATGATCGCCGAGGCGGCCTCGCGCCAGGCGTCGCCGCGCGTATCGGCGACGAGCTTGCCGAGCACGGGCTCGAATTTCGTCGCGTCCAGCGGCTCGCCGATGACGCCGGTGGAGGCGAGGAACACCTGCTTCTCGGGCACGCCCGCCGCCGCGGCGACGAGCTTGGCGGAAAGCTTCGCCGCCTCCTTGCCGGCCTTGCCGGTGAAGGCGTTGGCGTTGCCGGAATTGACGAGCAGCGCCCGCGCCTTGCCGCCCTCGAGCCGGGCGCGGCACCAGTCGACGGGAGCGGAGGGGCATTTGGAGCGCGTGAAGACGCCGGCGACCTGCGTCCCTTCGTCGAAAAGGGCGAGCATCGCGTCGGTGCGCCCGGCGTAGCGTATGCCGGCCTGCGCCACGGCGAAACGGACGCCTTCGATCGGCGGAATGTCCGGGTAGGTCTTGGGAGCGAGCGGCGAAACGGGTGCGGCCTTGGCCATGCGCGGTATGGGTCCTGAAAAAAGCGAGAGCGACAGGGGAGGGGTGAGCCGTGAGCAGGGCGTAGCGAGCGGGACGGGATGCGGCGGGCCGCGCTTCCCCACTCCCTGCTCCTACGCCCCACTCACTACCGCCTCATGACTATTTCTTCTTCTCGGCCGGCTTCTCGGCCGGCTTGGTCTCGGCGGGCTTCGCCTCGCCCGGCTTCGTCTCGCTCGGCTTGGCGTCGGGCGCCGGCGCTTCGGTGCGCTCGATCTTCGCGCCCTGGCGCAGCTCGACGATGAGGTCCGACTGCGCCTTCTGCGCCACATAGCGGGAGACCTGGTCGCGCACCTGATCCAGCGGCGGGAACACCTTCGGGCGCTTTTCGTCCAGCTTGATGATATGCCAGCCGAATTGCGTCTTCACCGGATCGGAGATCTGGCCTGGCTCCATCTTGAAGGCCGCGTCGCCGAATTCCGGCACCATGCGGTCCTTGGTGAACCAGCCGAGATCGCCGCCCTGCGCGCCCGTGTCCTTGGAGAGCTCCTTGGCGACCTTGCCGAAATCCTCGCCGGCCTTGACGCGCTTTTGCGCCGCCTTGGCCTCGTCCTCGGTGGTCACCAGAATGTGGTGAGCGTGGATCTCGGTCTCGGGCTTCTGATTCTTGGCGGCCTCGTCATAGGTCTTCTTGACGGCGGCCTCGGTGGTCGCGTCCTTGGCGACCTTGCCGAGCAGCGCCTCCATCAGCGCCTTGTCGCGTAAATAGGCGAGCTTCTTGGCGAAATCGGGCGTCTCGCCGAGCTTGTCGCGCTGCGCCTTCTGCACGACGAGCTGCTCGTCGATCAGGAAATCGAGAATGTAATTCTCCCGCGCCTTGCCCTCCAGCTGCCGCGGCAGGCCGGCGCCGAGATCGTCGAGCGCGATTTTCACGTCGTCGTCGGTGATGTCGACGCCATTGACCTTGGCGAGGACCTTGGCCTGCGCCGGGGCCGCGCCCATCGTCAGCAGAGCGAAGACGCCGATCGCGGCGAGGACGCCCCGGCTGCCGAGACGCGTGGTCTTGAGGTGAGGCATGATAGTCTCCAACAAAAGAGCGACAGGCGGGGGAGGCCTGTCGCGAACAGCGTTCCACTAGAGCAAGTCCAGGCAAAGGGGAACACGGAAATTAGGGCGCGGCGAGGGCCGGCGGCGACGTCTCGAAGGAATTGGTCGAGATTATATTGCAAGGGTCGAGGGTCGCGCAACGCCGCTCGCGCTCTGGTCGGGAGGTTCTTCCGGTTCCGGTCGGGAAATCTCCACGATCGAGCCGCCGCTTCGAGCCCAGGGACGTGACTCTCGTTTCGCCGCGGGCGCCGGCGCGGGGCTTTCACGCGCCGACGATGCGCGTGAAAATCTCTCGCGTCGCGCGCTGCGCCTCGGCGATCTGCGCTTCGAGACGGGCGATATCCACCGCCTCGCCGCCGCGCAGCAGCAGCTCGACGAGGCCGCGCGGCGCCTGCGCCGGATCGAAATCAGCGTCGATGGAAAGCCGCAGCAATTGCGTGAGGCTCTGATAGAGGCGGGCGGCTTCGATCAGCGTCGCCGCCTCATTCGCGTCCATCAGCCCGAGGCCGGCGAGACGCTCCAGCGCTGTCGACGTCATCGTCGAAAGACAGGCCGGATGCGCGCTCGCATGGCGGAGCTGCAAATATTGCGCGACGAACTCCACATCGATCAGCCCGCCCGGAGCCTGCTTCAAATCCCAAAGGCTCTTCGCCGGCTTGTCGCGCGCGAGGCGGCGGCGCATGTCGGCGACGTCATCGCGCGTTTTCGCTTCGTCGCGCGGGCGTGTCAGCGCGGCGCGGATCGCGGCTTCCACCGTCGCCGCGAAATCGCGCGCGCCGGCGACGATGCGCGCGCGCGTCAGCGCCATATGCTCCCATGTCCAGGCTTCATGCGCGTGATAATCCTCGAAGGCCGTCAGGCTCACCGCCAGCGGTCCCTTGCCGCCCGACGGCCGCAAGCGAAAATCGGCCTCGTAGAGCAGGCCCTGCGCCATCGGCGCGGAGAGCGCGGCGATGAGCCGCTGCGTGAGGCGCGCATAATAGGCCGCGGCGGCGAGCGGGCGCTCGCCATCCGACTCGGCGTGTGGGTCTGCGTCATAGAGCAGCATGAGATCGAGATCGGAAGCGGCGGTCATCTCGCGGCCGCCGAGCTTGCCGAGCGCGACGACGCATACGCGCCCCTCCATGCGCCCATGCGCGCGCGCGAATTCCGCTTCGACGCGCGGCAGCAGAGCGGCGATGACGCATTCGGCGAGCCGCGCATAGGCGAGGCCGGCCTCCGCCACAGAGAGCGCGCCGGTCAATATGCGCACGCCGATGAGGAATTTCTGCTCCTGTCCGAAGACGCGCGCCGCGTCGAGCGCTTCTTCATAGGAGCGCGTTTCGGCGAGGCTGCGAGCGAGCGCGGCGGCGAGCTCCGATTCATCGGGCAGATGTTCGAAAAAGGCCGGCTCCAGCACCGCGTCGAGCACGCGCGGGCGCCGCGCAATCGTCGCCGCGAGCTTGGGCGCGGCGCCTGTGATCGCCGTCAGCAGGCTCAACAAGCGCGGATTGGAGACGAGCACGGAAAACAATTGCACGCCGGCGGGAAGCCCGGCGAGCAATTTGTCGAATGCGAGAAAGGCCTGATCGGCGTTCTGCGTCACGGCGAGCGCTTCGAGCAGAGCCGGCGTCAGCTCGGTCAGGCGCTCGCGCGCCTTGGTGGAGCGCGTCGCCGCATAGCGGCCGAAATGCCAGCCGCGGATCGTTTCCGTCACTGTCTTGGGATGCGCGAAGCCGAGACGCGACAAGGTTTCGAGCGTGCCGGGATCGTCCTCGCCGCCGGTGAAGACGAGATTGCCGGTTTGCGAGGAGAGCTGCGGCGCGCTTTCGAAGAGATGCGAATAATGGCTCTGCACCGTCTCGAGATGCGCGACCAGCGCTCGCGTGAAATCCTCGAGCGTGGCGAAGCCGGCCATGCGCGCGATGCGCAGCGCCTCCTTCTCGTCGCGTGGCAGAATATGAGTCTGCTTGTCGGCGACCATTTGGATTCGGTGCTCGACATCGCGTAGAAAGAGATAGGCCTCGGCGAGATCGTCGCGCACGCGCGGCTCGATCCAGCCATTGGCGACGAGCGCGTCCAGCGTCTCCAATGTCGCGCGGCCGCGCAGAGCGGGATTGCGCCCGCCGGTGATGAGCTGCTGCGTCTGCGCGAAAAATTCGATCTCGCGAATGCCGCCGCGGCCGAGCTTGAGATCATGCCCCAGCGCGGCGATCTCGCCATGGCCTTTGAAAGCGTGAATCTGCCGCTTGATCGAATGCACGTCGGCGATGGCGGCGAAATCGAAATTTTTGCGCCAGACGAAGGGCGAGAGCTCTTTCAGAAACGCCTCGCCGGCGGGAATGTCGCCGGCCGCGGCGCGCGCCTTGATGAAGGCGGCGCGCTCCCAATTCTGGCCCATGCTTTCGTAGTAAGAGAAGGCGGCCTCGAGCGGTATGGCGATGGGCGTCGCGCCGGGGTCTGGACGCAGGCGCAGATCGACGCGGAACACATAGCCGTCGGGCGTGATCTCTGAGAGAATGCGCACGATTCGCTTCGTCATTTTGACGAAGAGATCGACATCCTCGCTCGGCTGCGCGACGCGCGCGCGGGCGCGATCGAAGAGAACGATGATGTCTATGTCGGAAGAGTAGTTGAGCTCATAGGCGCCTTCCTTGCCCATGGCGAGGAAGATCCAGCCGCAGCCGCGCTCCGGCATTCGCTGATCATAGAGCTCGAGCTTGCCGGCGGCGGCTGCCTCGCGCAGCGTGAAGGCGATGGAAGCGGCGAGCGCGGCGTCGGCGAGGCGCGTGAGCGCATCGGTCGCCTGCATCGTATCCCAGGCTTTGGAAAGATCGGCGAGCGCGATCAGCAGCGCGCCCTCCTGCTTGGCGCGGCGCAGAGCGCGCATCAGCTCCGCTTCGTCCGTGACGCCTTTGGCGGCGTTGCGCGTGGCCTCGACGAGCCGGGCGAGGCTGGCGTCGGGATCGTCCGTGAGCAGGCGCGCGAGCCGGGCAGGATCGCGCGCGGAAAGCTCGGTGAGAAAAGGCGAAGAGCCGAGGGCGCCCTCGAGCAGCGGCCGCGCATTTCCCTGCGCGGCGATGACGGCGCCGAGCGCGCCAGTGTCGCGCTCCAGCACGCGCCAGAGCGCCGCCTCGGCTTGCGCACGGTCGATCGGCTCGATGATGAGGAGGGCGCGGGAGAGCAGCGAGCGGGAATTCGTCTGCGTCATTTTTTATCTGTTGCCTGTGGGCAGCGCTTCCTTCTCCCGCCTGCGGGAGAAGGTGGCCCTCGCGTCAGCGAGGGTCGGATGAGGGTCCGAGCCGTGGCGATAGTCTCGAAATCCAACGCCACGCCCCATAGCTGTCGCCAACCGCCGCGCCCCTCATCCGATCCCGCCAAAGCCCGTCGCTCGCGACGGGCGTCCTCACGGACGCCCTATGGCGGGGCCACCTTCTCCCACGAGTGGGAGAAGGAGTCGCGCGGCGAGATTCGGCCGAACGCGGCGACGCGAACGCGCGTCACGAAAACGCGATCAGCTCTCGTTCGGTCAGCAGAAAATCCAGCTTCTGATCGTGCGGCTCGGTCGGCACGGAGTCGGTCTCCTGGCAGGCGTAGGCGACGCCGACGGCGACGATGCGCTTCTTGGCGCGCAGCTGCGAGAGCGTCGCGTCATAAATGCCGCCGCCATAGCCCAGCCGATAGCCCTTGCGGTCGAAGGCGGCGAGCGGCGAGAAGACGATGTCGGGATCGAAGGAGGGCCGGGTCTCGGCCGGCTCGGAGAGGCCGAAGGGGCCTTTCACCAAATCATCGCCGGGCGTGAAGCCGCGGAAGATCAGCGGGCGCTTGACCGCCGTCATCACCGGCAGGGCGGTGGCGATTTTCTCCGCCGCCAGAATCTCCAGCAGCGGGCGCGTGTTCAGCTCGCTGCGGATCGGCCAATAGACGGAGACCACCTCGCCGGTCTCGGCGCCGCGCGGCGCGAATCGGCGCACCAGCGCCAGAGCGCGCTCGGCGACGGCGATCGAGGCGGCGTGCGCCTCCTCATGGGAGACGAGGTCGCGGCGGGAGAGCGTCCGCCGGCGCAGTTCGGTCTTGGCGTCGACGGTCATTGGGGCGATTTATCGTCCGATGTGTAAAAGCGCGGGCCGCGTGAGCCGTGGGACATCGATCCCGGGAACCTACAACGTAGGTGGGCGCCGTAGTGACCGAGCCCACGGGCAAGGCCAGGGACAGCTCCCTTAGAGATCGATAAGGCCCCGGGGAATTAAAGTCCGTCACGCACCCCGCAGCGCCGCGAGAGCAATGTAATCCCACGCGGGCGGGAACGCCAGAGGCTGGCGCGAAGGTGAGTGGAATCGGGGCGCTTTCCTCGCCTTTGCCCGGTTCGATTAGGCGTGCTCGAACGGCCGACGATGCTCGTCATAGGGCCGGCGGGAATGCTCGCCCCAGCGGGCGAGGCGTTCGATGCGCGTCAGCGTGAACAGGCCGAAGGGCGGCAGCACGCGGCGCTCGGTGAGGCGCATGTCGGTGCGCTGGTCGATCCAGTCGCCGATGATCGACCACGGAAATTGCGGTCGCCAGCCGAGAGTGACGGAAAAGCTCTCGCCGATGAATTCCTCCAGCGCCGACATCGGCCAATCCGGCGAGCTGACATGATTGACCAGCACGATCTCGCCGCCCGGCCGCACCACGCGGGCGAGCTCGTCCAGCGTCTCCTCGGGATCGGGCACAACGGTCAACAGATAGGGCGCCACCACGCAGGCGAAGCTGGCGTCGCAGAAGGCGAGGCGGCTCGCGTCCATGCGGGCGAGGCCGGCGATGTTCTTCAGCCCCTCGCGGGCGACGCGGGCGGAGGCGCGTTGCAACATAGGCTCGGAGAGATCGACGCCGACGACCCGCGCTCTGTCGCGGAACATCGGCAGCTCGAGGCCGGTGCCGACCCCGACGTCCAATATGCGCCCATCGGCGCGCGAGGCGATCGTCGCCACGGCGCGCCGGCCGGGGCCGAGCATATGGGAGAAGACGAGATCATAGACGGGCGCCCAGCGGGCGTAGGCGGCCTCTATCGCCTGGCGATCGAGGCCGTGCTCGAAGAAATTGAAGCCGGAAACGCCACGCGCATCGCTCATCACGCACTCCGATCGAGCTCGAGCGCCGGCTCTGGCGCGGGGGGCTCCACTTCGGCGTGCGCGATGAAGCCGCCGCCGAGCACACGGCCGCGCGTGTCGTCGCGCTCATAGAAGACGCAAGCCTGGCCCGGCGAGACGCCGAACTCGCCGGTTTCGAACACGACCTCCGCCCCGCCGCCCGGCAGCGGCCGCAGCAGCGCCGGCGTCGGCGGACGGGTGGAGCGCACGCGCGCGGAAATCGGCAGGCCCTCGGCAGGCAGATCGGAAAGATCGCCCGCGCCGATCCAATTCACGTCGCGCAGGGCGACGCGGCGGGTCTCCAGCGCCTCGCGTGGGCCGACGACGACCTGCGCCTTGGCGGCGTCGAGCCGCACGACGAAGAGCGGCTCGGCCGCGCGGCCGGAGACGGCGGCGCCGAGGCCGAGGCCGCGCCTTTGGCCGATGGTGTAATGGATGACCCCGGCATGATGGCCGAGCACGCGCCCGTCGACATGGACGATGTCGCCGGGCACGGCGGCGCCGGGCGACAGGCGCTCGACGAGGTCGGTGTAATGGCCGCTGGGGACGAAGCATATGTCCTGGCTGTCCGGCTTCTCGGCGACGTCGAGATCGAAGCGGCGGGCCAGCTCGCGCACCTCGGATTTTGCGTATTCGCCGAGCGGAAAGCGCAGCATGTCGAGCTGCGCGCGCGTCGTGGCGAAGAGGAAATAGCTCTGGTCGCGGGAGGCGTCGAAGGCGCGATAGAGCGCCCGGCCGCCGAAGCCGTCCTCGCGCGAGGCGATGTAATGGCCGGTGGCGAGAGCGTCGGCGCCGAGATCCTTGGCGGTCTCGAAGAGATCGACGAATTTCACGAATTGATTGCAGGCGACGCAGGGAACCGGCGTCTCGCCGCTGGCGTAGCTCTGCGCGAAAGTGTCGATGACGGTCTCGCGGAAGCGGCTCTCATAGTCGAGCACGTAATGCGGAATGCCGAGCCGCGCCGCCACCAGGCGGGCGTCTTGAATATCCTGGCCGGCGCAGCAGGCGCCCTTGCGATGCGTGGCCTCGCCATGGTCGTAGAGCTGCAGCGTGACGCCGACGACGTCATAGCCTTCCTCGCGCAGCAGAGCGGCGACGACGCTGGAGTCGACGCCGCCGGACATGGCCACGACGACCCGCGTCTCGCCCGGCGGCTTGGGCAGATCGAGGCTGTTGAGAATTCTGGCGCCGGCCGTCGTCATCGTCTTTGGACCGTCCGAAGAGCGTTGCGCGAGAACCGCCGGCGGAAGCGTCAAATCCGCGCCAACGTCTCGCAATTTATTGTAAACCATCATCCGTTCGGCGAGGCAATCCGTCCGAGCCGGTCTCTGACGCGCCGCCGTCAGCCCCTATTTGCCGCGCGGGCCTGCCCGTTCAAGGCCGAGAGCGGCGTTTTCTGGCGGCCCGAGGCGTCGAAATTGCCGGGATCGAGAAAGGCCTCGAAGGCGGCCTTGCGCGCCGGCCATTCGCTGTCCAGCATCGAGAACCAGGCCGTGTCGCGATTGCGGCCCTTGACGATCATATGCTGGCGGAAGAGCCCCTCCGGCGAAAATCCGAGCCGCAGCGCCGCCGCCTTGGACTTCTCATTGGCGTTGTCGCATTTCCAGACATAGCGGCGGCAGCCGAGCGTCTCGAAGGCGTGGGCCGCGAAAAGATATTGGGCCTCCGTCGCCGCCGCGCTGCGCTGGAGAGCCGGAGAATAGAGCACGCCGCCCACTTCGACGGCGCGATTGGCCGGCTCTATGTTCAGATAGGCCTGGAAGCCGAGGGCGCGGCCGTTTTCATTGGCGAGCGCGGCGAAATAGACCATGGCGGCGGATTCCGCCATTTCGGCGAGGGCGGCGCGAAAGGCGGCGAGATCAGGAAACGGGCCGATGAAGAGATAGCGCCACAGCGCCTCGCGCTCTTGTCCATGCGTCGCCTCATAGAGATCCTCGGCATGTTCCGGAGCCAGCGGGACGAGCGTCGTCAGCCGGCCGGAGAGGCGCGTTCGCGTGGGAGCGACGAAGGGAGCCGAGAGCGGAGCGGGCGGCGGCAGTTGTGACATTTTTGTCTCAGGGGTCCGAAGAATTTGTCTCAGGGTCCGAACAAGGCGGCGGTCCTGCTTTTAACCCATCGCAGTGGCACGGAACATGCCCTAGCTTCGTCATCGAAGAGGCCGCGAAGGGGCGCCGGCGAGACAGCGGCGATCGAGGTTCGCGCTCTGCGGGGGAGAAAGCCGATGCTCTATTCCGTTGTGATCCTGGTCTGCTCGCTTTCGGTCTCGCCGAGCGAGTGCCGGCCCGAGACGGCGATCGACGTCGTTCAGGGCCCCAAAGTGCCGAGCCAGTCGCAGTGCGGCTTCCAAGGACAGGCGACCATCGCCCGCACGACGCTCGCGCCGCGCGAGGGTTTGGAATATCTGAAGATCGTCTGCCGGCGCGGCGAGGCGTGACGAGAGCGGGTGTCATATTCCTGCCGTATTGTCCGACGGCCGCATCGCTGCTAAGAGGCCGCCGTGTCACGTGTTGAGGGTCGAGGCGTTCTATGGCGGCGATGAAAATTCTCGCAGGCAACTCCAACCGCGCGCTCGCCGAGACGATCGCCGCCTATGTCGGCGTGCCTTTGTGTCGGGCGCAGGTGCGGCGCTTCGCCGATATGGAGGTGTTCGTCGAGATACAGGAGAATGTGCGCGGGCAGGACACTTTCGTCGTGCAGTCGACCTCGGCGCCGTCGAACGACCATCTGATGGAGCTGCTCATCATGATCGACGCGCTGCGCCGCGCGTCGGCGCGTCGCATCACTGCGGTCATTCCCTATTTCGGCTATGCGCGGCAGGACCGCAAAGGCACGTCGCGCACGCCGATCTCGGCCAAGCTCGTGGCCAATCTCATCACCCGCGCGGGCGCCGACCGCGTGCTGACCGTCGATCTCCACGCCGGGCAGATTCAGGGCTTCTTCGACATTCCGACCGACAATCTCTTCGCGGCGCCGGTCATGGTGGCGGACATAAAGTCGCACGCCAAGCTGCCCAATGCGATGGTGGTCTCGCCGGACACCGGCGGCGTGGTGCGCGCCCGGGCGCTCGCCAAGCGCATCGACGCGCCGCTCGCCATCGTCGACAAGCGCCGCGAGCGCGCCGGCGAATCGGAGGTGATGAACATCATCGGCGACGTCTCCGGGCGCAATTGCATTCTCGTGGACGATATCGTCGATTCGGGCGGCACTCTGTGCAACGCCGCCGAGGCGCTGCTGGCGCAGGGCGCGACCTCGGTCTCCGCCTATATCACCCATGGCGTGCTCTCGGGCGCGGCCGCCGAGCGCGTCGCCGCCTCCAAGCTGAAAGAGCTGGTGCTCACCGACACGATCGCGGCGACGCCCGCGGTGCAGGAGGCGCGCAATATTCGCTTCATTCCGATCGGCCCGCTGATCGGCGAGGCCATCGCCCGCACGGCGCGCGAAGAGAGCGTGTCGAGCCTCTTCGACTGACGGGGAGCGCTCCTTCCCCCGCGAGGCGGGAGAAGGAGCGCGCGCTCTCGAGAGCTTGTGAGCATATGATCGAGCCCGTTCCCGCACGTTTCAATCTCGCCCGCTATTGCATCGCCGATCACGCGCGCGTTCACCCGAACAAGACGGCGATCGTCATCGTCGGCGACCAGAGCGAGACGAGCTGGACTTACGGCGCGCTCGATCGCGACGTGCGCGCGCTCGCCGCGGGCTTTCGCGATCTCGGCCTTTCGCCCGGCGCGCGGGTGATGATCCGCATGGGAAACGAGGCCGGCGCGGTCCTCTCCTATTTCGGGGCAATTGCGGCGGGCTATGTCGCGCTGCTCGCCTCCTCGCAGCTCACTTTCGAGGAGGCGTCCTTCCTGCTCGAGGATTGCGGCGCTTCGGCGCTCGTGCTCGGCCGCGATTTCGAGAGCGAAAATCATTCGCGCGACGGCGTTTCGGTTCTGCGCGGCGAGGATCTCGCGCGGCTCGTCGCCGGCGCGCCGCTGGACGAATATGCCGATACGGCGGCCGACGATCCCGCCTATCTCGTCTATACGTCCGGCACGACGAGCCGGCCCAAGGGCGTTCTGCACGCGCATCGCGCCGCCTGGGCGCGGCGGCCCATGTATGCGTATTGGCAGGGGCTGACATCCGCCGATGTGATGTTGCACGCGGGCGCGATGAATTGGACCTACACGCTCGGCGTCGGCGTCGTCGATCCGCTCGCCAATGGCGCTTCCGCCGTGCTCTACAATGGCCGTCCCGATCCGCAAGTCTGGCCGCGCCTCATCGCGCGCCATCGCGCGACCATTTTCGCCGCCGTGCCCGGCGTCTATCGCCAGATTCTCAAATATGCGGCGCTCGAGACGCATGATCTCTCGAGCCTGCGGCATGGCCTGACCGCCGGCGCCGCTCTGTCGCCGAGCCTGCTCGAGGAATGGCGCGCGCGCGCCAAGACCGAGCTCTACGAGGCCTTCGGCATGAGCGAGATCTCGACCTTCATTTCCAGCGCGCCGAGCGTGCCGGCGCGGCCGGGCTCGCCGGGGCGCCCGCAGCCGGGACGCATCGTCGCGGCTCTGCCGCGCGACGGCGGAACCGAGCCGCTCGGCGTCGGCGAGACCGGCGTGCTCGCCGTGCGTCGCGACGAGCCGGGCTTGATGTTGCGCTATTGGAACCGGCCGGACGAAGAAAGAGAAGCCTTTCGCGGCGACTGGTTCGTCTCCGGCGATCTCGTCGAATTCGACGGCGACGGCTATATGTGGCACCACGGCCGCGCCGATGAGGTGATGAACGCGCTCGGCTATCGCGTCTCGCCGGCGGAAGTGGAGAAATGCCTGCTGGCGCATCCGCTCATCGCCGACGCCGCTGTCGCGGAGCGTCCGGGCCGCGACGATCAGACGATCATCAAAGCCTATGTGATCTTGCGCGATGGCGCGTCGCTGGGCGAGGAGGACATCCTCGCCCATTGCGCGGATCATCTCGCGGCCTATAAGCGGCCGCGACAGATCGTTTTTCTCGACGGGCTGCCGCGCAATCGCAATGGCAAGCTGATGCGCGCGGCTCTGCCTTGATCGTCAGGCCTTGCGGCGATCGCGCAGCGCGCGCGACGAAATGCTGGTGACGGGCGCAGCTTCCGCATCGGCCTCATTGGAAGAAACGAGCTCGGGCTTCTCGAAACGCTTGAAAGAGCCGGCCTTCTCGTCCTTCGGCCCCGCGGGCTTGCGTTCGGAGCGGATTTCCGTCGACTCCGCCGTGCCGAACAGCACGCCGCCCTTCTCGACCTCGATCTCGCCATAGATCCACTTGCCCTCGACACGGCCGGTGGAGCGCACGATCAGCAATTGCTTGATGGTGATGTCGGTGCCGATGCGGCCATAGATATCCGCGTCGGAAACGGAGATCATGCCATTGACGACGCCGGACGGGCCGACGATCAGCTGGCTGCAGGAAATCTCGCCATCGATGGCGCCGTCGACGACGATCGTGTCCTGCGCCTTCACCGAACCCGTCAGCGACACGCCTTCGCCGATATAAACGACATTCTTCTCTTCAGGGCGAAAGTCTTTCATCACGATGGTCTCCTTGGTTGCGCCGTTTGCCGGCTTCTTAAAATTAGATTTGCTCGGAGGGCGAAGCGACATAGCTGCGTAGCCCCGCGGCTTCGAAATTGGTCCATGAACGCTCGAGCCATGTGCGCACATAGCCGCGCAGCACGAAAGAGCGCGGCCGAGTTTCCGCGGCGCGCGCAGGCTCGTCGAACACGAAAGACGAGAACGGCAATCCGGTGAGCTCGACGGCCTCATAGGCGAGTGGATCGAGCCGCGGCACGATGATCTCGCGGCTGGCGTCGCTCTCGCCGAGATAACGCTCGGAGAAGCCGGCGTTCTCTCGAAAGAAATTGGAGGCGTTGACGCAGTTCTTGACGACGCGATATTCGCATTTGTTTTTATAGGGTCCGACCTCTTCGAGCTCGGACAGAGAGGCGACCGAGGCGCCGATGAGATGCAGCACCATCACGCGCGCTTCGCCGTGCTCCGCAGCGTCGAGCAGGCCGACATCCTCCATGAAACGCAGCGTGCGCATCAGCTGTCCGGCTTTTAAATCGACGATGGTGACGGCGGCGTGCCCGGTCAGGCTCTCGACCAGACGCGCCTGGTGGCGCACGTCGCGTATGTCGATGATCTGCGCGATGTCGGGATAGAAGCGTTTCAACGCGCCGGTCGGCGCCTGCGTGTCATAGGCGCGCACCGCGCGGTTCGACATCTGTAGAAAATCGATCAGGAGTCTCGTCACGGTCGTCTTGCCGACTCCGCCCTTGTCGGCTCCGACCAGAACGAGCGGCGATGCGAGCATTATCCTTATTCCTCGGAATGATGTGCACGACGCCGCTCGGCGAACGAACGCAAGCTGATGCGATGCTGCGCGACGAAAGCTGCGGGAGTCGCCTAGACGATAGTACTAGTACATAACGAGACAATTCGAGGTTGTGATCGCTTTGTCAATGCCGACGCACGGCCTGACGAAATTGAGCCGGGGATAAGAAACAAGCCAGTAATATCACTGTGGCGGCGACGAGTCGATCGCTTCGCTCGCCGCGCGTCGGCATTTCGCAAATGGTCGATCCGCGCGGCTCACACCGCGACGGAGTGTCGTGCGGCCTTGGCTTCGAGATAGGCGTCGAATGCGGCCGCGGCCAGACGCGCGAACGGACGGCCGCGTGGCGCGATGGTGAGACGGCGTCCGTCGAGCGCGACGAGGCCTTCGTCGAGCAGAGTCGAAAGACGCGGCACGGCGTCGTCGAACGCATCCTCGCGGAAATCATGCGCTGCGGCGATCGCGCCGAAATCGACTGAAAAATCACACATCAATCGCTCGATGACGGCGCCGCGCGCTCTGTCTTCCGCGCTGAAGGCGAGGCCGCGCGAAATGGGCAGGCGCTCCGCCTCGACGGAGCGGCGCCAGTTTCCCGTGTCGCCGATATTGCCGATATAGCCTTGCGGCAGACGGCCGATGGAGGAGACGCCGAGTCCGATGAGCGCATCCGCCTCATCGGTCGTGTAGCCTTGGAAATTGCGGCGCAGCCGGCCTTCGCGCGCGGCCTGCGCCATCGTGTCCTGCGGCCGCGCGAAATGATCGAGGCCGATCGCCTCGAAGCCTTCCGCCTCCAGCGTCGCACGCACGGCCTCCGCCTGGGCGAGGCGCTCATTGGCGCCGGCCAGCGCGGCCTGGTCGATCAGCTTTTGATGCACCGCGAACCAAGGCACATGGGCGTAGCCGAAAACGGCGAGGCGACTCGGCGCGAGGCCGGCGGCGAGCTTTGCGGTGCGGATCACATCGTCGACGCTCTGTTCCGGCAGACCGTACATGAGATCGAAATTGATCGCCTCGAGTCCCGCGGCGCGCAGAATGGCGACACAGCGCTCCACCACTTCATAAGGCTGCTCGCGGCCGGCGGCCTTCTGCACATGGGGATTGAAATCCTGCACGCCGAGCGAGACGCGATTGACGCCGGAGACGACCAGCGCGTCGGCGAGCGCGGCGTCGACGAGGCGCGGGTCGAGCTCGATCGCGTGCTCGACGTCGCGGGCGATGTCGAATTGCTCGCCGAGCACATGCGCGACCTCGCGAAAGCGCGAGGGGCCGAGCATACTCGGCGTGCCGCCGCCCCAATGGATCGCGCGCACATGGCGCGCCGGCGTCGAGGCGGCGACCAGCTCGATCTCGCGCAGCAGCGTCTCCTTATAGGAGGTGAGCGGCGCGTCCTGGCGCAGCGCCTTGGTGTGGCAGCCGCAATAGGTGCAGATCGCCGGGCAGAAGGGGACGTGCAGATAGAGCGACAGATCGGCCTGCGGCGAGAGCTCGGCGAGCCAGCGCGCGGCCTGATCCGGCCCGACATCCGCGGAAAAATGCGGGGCGGTGGGATAGCTCGTGTAACGCGGCGCCGAGCGTTCGGCGAGAGCGAGAGAGGCGCTGGTCATATTTGTCGGCTCCGATGGCGAGGGGCGTCGCGGGGCTCCTGGCGCTGTCATTTAGACCTTGCCGGCCGGCTTCGCAAAAGGCTCCTCGCATTCCGTCCCGCTCCGCGCGCCGGCGCGCCGAAATTTCTTCCGTCAGGCTTTGTCTTCGCGCAGGGTGAGCGCAATATCTTTTCACGATTCGCAGACGATTTCCCGGAGCCTTCCATGTCGAAATTTTCCGCAGCCCTCGCCCTGGCCGCGAGCCTCGGCCTCGCTGTCGCGGTCGGACTGCCGACCTTCGCGGCGCCAGCGCTCGCGGCGTCGCAGCCCGGCGCCGCCGGCCGCTACGCGATCCTGCGGGCCGGCGACAAGGACACGGGCTGCATGTTGACGCTCGACGACCGCGCGCGCGGGCCGGGCGGCTTCCGGGCGCAGCTGGCGCCGGCCTGCCGCGACCAGGGCGTGGTGATTTTCGATCCGGTGGGCTGGGCGCTGGAGCGGGGGCGTCTCTCGCTCACCGCCCGCAAGGGCCACAAGGCGCATTTCGAGCTGGAGGCCGATGGGCTCTGGCGCCGCGACTCCAAAGAAGGCAAGCCGCTGTCGCTGCGCCGTCTCTGACGAAAAAGGCCTCCCGGAGGGGAAGTCCGGGAGGCCTGTCCTCGCCGTCGCGCGAGAGGGGGCGGGGAGGCGGCGGCGGGCTTCGGCGCCCCTGGCTACCGGGCGCCGAACTCTTCGAAATCGATCAGTCGCGGAGACCTGTGCGTCAGTTGCAGACCTGCACGCGACGATAGGCGACGACATTGCCCCAATCGTCGAGGACGGGCTGATTGGCCGGATAGCAGCTCGCATAGCCGTAGCCGTAGCCGTAGTGGGGCTGCGAGGCGGCGGCCGCGACCGCTCCGACCGCCAGCGCGCCGAGCACGCCCGCCGCGACCGGGGCGCCCCAGCCATATCCACGATGGCCGCGCCAGCCATAGCCGGCATAGCCATAGCCCGGACGCGCCCAGCCGCCATGGCCCCAGCCGCCGTGATGACCCCATCCGCCGTGGCCCCATCCGCCGTGATGGCCCCAGCCGTCGGCGCGAGCCGGCGTGGCGGCGCCCACAGTCGTCGCGGCGATGACGCCCGCGACCGCGATTGCGGCGATTTTCGTGATATTCGCGCCCATGGACGCTCTCCTTCGCTCGATCGGCCGCGCCGAATGGCGGCCGGCAATTCCCGATGACGAAGGAAAAATTAACGTCCCGAAGCTGAACGGCGCATGGCCGCTTCGTTCATCTGGCCTTCAGGAAAGCGGGAGCCGCATCAGCCGATGCGTTTCCAGCCGTCCATGCCGAGCCGCTCCTGCGGCAGGAAGCGGGCCTTATAGGCCATTTTGCGGGAGCCATCGACCCAATAGCCGAGATAGAGATGCGGCAGGCCGGCGCGCCGCACCCGCTCCACATGGTCGAGAATCATGAAGGCGCCGAGCGAGCGCTCGTCCATCGTCGGATCGTAGAAGGAATAGACCATCGACAATCCATCGGCGAGATAATCGGTGAGGCAGCAGGCGACGAGCCGGTCCGGGCCGCCATTGTCGGCCGGCGTCCGATATTCGATCAGCCGCGTCTCCACATGGCTGTCCTCGACCATCATCTGATAGTCGATCATGCTCATATCGGCCATGCCGCCGTCATTGTGCCTCGCGCCGACATAGGCGCGGAACAGCGCATATTGCTCGGTCACGGCATGGGGGCGGCGCGCCTCGGCGAAGAGATCGGCGTTGCGCCGCGCCACCCGGCGCAAGCCCTTGGATTGCTGGAACTCCTCGACCTTCACGCGCACCGAGACGCAGGCCCGGCAGGTCTCGCAGGCCGGCCGGTAGGCGATGGTCTGCGAGCGGCGGAAGCCCGATTGCGTCAGAGTGTCGTTGAGCGCCGGCGCGCGGCGGCCGATCAAATGGGTAAACACCTTCCGCTCGTCGCGCCCCGGCAGATAGGGGCACGGCGCCGGCGAGGTGAGATAGAATTGCGGCGCGTCGCGGGGCTCTCTCGTCACGCTGGTCTGGTCCTGTCGCGAAATCCGATATACCGCAGGCTCCGACGCCTTCCAGCGCGGACAGACGCGGATATTAGAATCGACGTCCGCCGAGCGCCAAGAAGTTTTCGCTCGTCCGCCTCAATCGGCGCGCCGCAGCACGATCACATCGGCCAAAATGTCGTGCAGGCAACGCTTGTCCGGCGTGACGAAGGTGACGAGCAGCAGCGGCGGGAACAGCCAGCTGACATAAAAGAGCACGCCCTGGACGGCGGCGTTGAGAAAGGGCGTCGGCGCTCCATTGGCGAGGCGCACCTCGAGGTCCATGGCGCGCATTCCGGGAGTCGCCCGCCGCCAGCCGGAGACGGTGAGGCCATTGTAGAAGAAGGCGACGAGCGGAAACAGCGGCGGCAGCAGCAGGGCCGAGAGGCCGAAGCTGAGCACCAGCAGAGCGAGCCACAGCGCCGCCGAGAGCAGCGCCACGGCGAAGAAATCGAGGCAGACGGCGAAAACGCGCCGCGTGCGCACGCCGGCGAGCGCCTCCCGCGGCGGCAGGCCGGGCGCGACCGGATAGATGCGGCCGTCGCCGCCCGCTTCGTACATCTGCGTATCCTCTCCTCTCGAGCGATCCGCCGATGATGTCGGGGGCGCGCGGATGGGCGTCAAGCTCGAACGGGAGGAAAGCGGGGATTATTTCGCGGCGCGCTTGACGGCGCCGGCCGCGGCTTGGCATGGCTCGCCTTCGCCCTGGACGCGGGAGCCGCGGGTCCTGCGCCCGGGAGTCCGAAAGTCCTCGCAGCCTTCAGGAGAAGATCATGGCCAGCAACAGGGTCGCCGCCCGAGAGATGGAGGCCAGCGCCGGGATCGATCCGACCGGCGAGGTCAATGGCGGGCATTTGCGCTCCTTCATCGAGCGCATCGAGCGGCTCGAGGAGGAAAAGCGCGCCATCGCCGACGATATCAAGGACGTCTATGGCGAGGCCAAGAGCACCGGCTTCGACCCCAAGATCATGCGCAAAATCATTTCCCTGCGCCGTCAGGACAAGCATAAGCGCGCGGAAGAAGAAGAGATTCTCGAGCTCTATATGGCGGCCCTCGGCGAGTGAGCCGCCGGCCTGAGCCTTTGCCGGTAAGCCTTTGTTAACCATAACTCCTTAACGCTCGATTCCATCGCGCCTGCTTCGAACAGGGCGTCCGCGCGAGGGAAAGAGTGGCTTCCGCCAAGTCTCAGAGCCGCGTTGCGGCAACGACGCTGATCGCCTTGTCGCTGGCTGCGCCGGCGGCGCTGGCGCCTTTGCGTCCGGCCGAGGGGCAGACGCTCTCGCCCTCTTCGCTCGACATCGCCCCGCTGCGCGATCTTCCGGCCGTTCCGCCCATACCGGGGGCGGAGGCGGCGCCGCCTTACGTCTCGCAGCCCAATGTTTCGCAGCAGGAGCGGCGGGCGGCCCCGGAGATTTCTCCGGGCGCGCCCAATTATGGATTGCCGCGCGTGCGGGCGCGTCTGCCGAGGCCAAATCCGCCGCCGCCGCCCTTGAAGCCGCCACCGCTCTCTCCGGCGCATCCGCTGCCGCCGCTCGAGCCCTATAAGACCTCGTTCCAGGCCAAGGAGAAGATAAAGCGACAGGCCAAGCTGCGTATGCGCGGCTTCCGCGGCTCGCTGGACCTTCCCGCCGAGCGGCCGCCGCCGCCCAATGTCGCTCTGCCCGCACAAATTCCGGCGCGGCCCAAGCCCAGAATCGAGCCCAACCCTTATGCGCCGCTCGGCCTGGGGATCGGGGCGCTTCGGCTCTACCCCTATGCCGAGCCGAGCTATGGCTATGACACCAATCCCAATCGCGTGACCTCCGACGTCCAGGGCTCGAAATTCTTCCGAGTCGACGCCGGACTGCGGCTGCGCTCGGAATGGATGCGCGACGAGATTCAAGGAAATCTGCGCCTCGGCTATGTCGATTACGCCAGCGTCCAGAACGCCGATCGGCCGGACGGCGCCGGCGACGTCTTCTATCGCTGGGACGTCGCGCGCGACACGAAGGTGAAATTCGAAGGAAAGTTCACGCTCGACACGCAGCGGCCGGGCGCGCCCGGCCTCGTCACCAGCCTGCCCAATGTCGTGGTCGTCAATCGGCCGCTCATCGTGTCGCTGGGCGCGGCGGCGGGCGTGACGCAGAGCTTCGGTCGGCTCGACGCGACGCTGCGCGGCGTCTACGATCGCTGGATCTATCAGAACGCCTATTACAACGACGGCTCGGTGCTCAATCTGATGAGCACGAGCTACAACGCCTATGGACTCAATCCGCGCCTCGCCTATGAGCTCAATCCGTCGATGAAGCCCTATGTCGAGGCGATGATCGACAAGCGCGTCCACGACAGCTGGCTCGATCCTTACGGCTATGCGCGGGACAGCGCGGGCGTTTCCGGCCGCATCGGCAGCACCTTCAAGATCACCGATCTGGTGACGGGCGAGGCCTCCGGCGGCTATGCGCAGCGCGACTACGCCGATCCGCGCCTGCCGCGCCTGCGCGGGCCGATCATCGACGCCGCCATCATCTATACGGCGACGCCGCTCACCACTCTCACGCTGCGCACCGGAACGATGCTCTCGGAGACGACGCTGCAAGGCGCCGCGGGCGTGCTCTCGCGCAATGTCACCTTCGATGTGACCCATGCGATGTTCCGCAATTTCACCATCACCGCGACCGGCAGCTATCAGACCAATAATTATCAGGGCGCGGACACGTTCGAGCAGGTCGGCACGGCGGGCGTGAAGCTCGAATACAAGCTCACCCGCTCCATCGCCGTCAGGGGCAGCTATTTCTGGCAGCGTCTCGTCAGCTCGACGGCCAATTCCAATTTTACCGCCAATGTCATCATGGGCGGGCTTCGCTTCGAGCCGTAGCCGCGTTGCGCTCGGCCCATTTCACGCGGCCGACCTCGAGGCCCCAGACGGCGCCGAGATAGATGAAGAAATAGCGCCAATGGTCGATGTCGATCTGCAGCGCCTGCAAAAAGAACACGAACATCGCCGACCAGATGAGCTGCCCCTGCCGCAGATAGGGCGAGCGCGTCAGCGACAGGCGGAAGCCGATGAAAGTCGTCGTCAGCACGAGCCCCAGAAAGGCGAAGCCGCCGAGCCAGCCATTGGAGGCGAAGGCGTTGATGTAGCTATTGTGCGGCTCGAGCCCGAAGGTGAGGCGAAATCTGAGCGGCCCCATGCCGTTGGGACGCTCGACCAGCATGGGCAGCGAGCGCTTCTGATTGCCGAAGCGGCCCGTCGGTCCTTCGTCATAGTCCTGCGTCGCCGAAGCGCGCTTGAAGAAGAACTCGCGCACAGAGGGCTCGGTGAGCGCCGCGCCGACCCCCACCGCCACCACGCCGACGACGGCGAGCGCCATGAAGCCGATGCGCAGCCGCATCTTGCGCGAATCCGCCGTCGCCACCGACATGATCGTCATCAGCGCGATCGACACCACCGCCGCGCCCCAGGAGCCGCGCGAGAAAGAGGTGAACAGCGCCGCGCCCGAGAGCGCGAGGCCGGCGAGCGTCACCGGCCAATAGGCCCAGCGGCCGAGCAGCAGGCGCTGCACGAAATAGAGCACGCCCGGCACCATATAGGAGCCGAGAACATTCGGGTCCTTGAAGGGCGCCATGGCGCGGCCGTCGAGCGTCATCGTCAACGGATTGCCGAACAGGCCCGCCCAGGAGCCGACGGCGATGACGGCCGCGAGCATGCAGCTCGCCGCATAGCCGCTCATGCAGAGATCGAAGCGCCGCGACGTGTTCTCCGAGAAGAACAGCATATAGAAGACGCCGGTCGTCGAGATGAACAGCGTATGCGTCATGAACTCGACGGGATCGGGCTCGTTCCAATAGGGAATGAGCGAGATGTAGCCGCCGAGCGTCCATAGAACGAGCAGGGCGACGCCCGGCAGAACGGCGCGATGAATGCGCACGCCGCCCAGCACCCAGACGATGAGCGTCAGCAGGATGAGCCCGTCATAGGGCGAAGGCTCGATGAACACCACCGAGCCGGAAAAGGCGGTGATCCAGAACAGCGCATTGAGCAGCCGTGGATAGTTCAATGTCCAACGAGGCTGTGGCGCCGCCGCCGCGGCCTCGGTCATCGCTTGTCCCATATCGGAACGATCCAGGAGGTCGCGCGCCTTGGGGCGCGACGCGCGCGAGGTGAGGACGGCGCCTTGTGAATTTGCTAGCCTCGTCATGGTTAAGAAAGCGTGACCTGAACTTGATAGCGAAGCGACATCATGCGCCCTTGCCGGCCCGCGATGAAACAGCTTCGCTTCTTCCGCTCCCCGCCCGAATCGGGAATTTGCAAGAGATGAACCATCGATTTTCGGCGACGCGCCTCCTGCATGAGAAGCGGCTCGACGGCGCGCTGCTGCGCGCCGCGCAGGCCGAGGGCGAGGCGGTTCTCGCCTCCCTGCACAGCTCACGCGCGGGGCTCAGCGTGCGCGAGGCGGCGCATCGGCTGCGAAGCGTCGGGCTCAATCGCATCGCCCATGAGCGGCGCCCCAGCCTGCTGCGCGAGCTCGCCGGCAGGGCGAAAAATCCGCTCAACGCGCTGCTGCTCGCTCTCGCCGTCGCCTCTTATGCGCTCGGCGATCTGCGCGCTTCGGTCGTCATCGCCGCAATGGTGGTGCTGAGCGTCGGCCTCGCCTTCTTCCAGGAGCACCGCTCCAACGAGGCCGCCGCGCGCTTGCAGGCCATGGTGCGCACGCACGCCTCCGTGCGCCGGCCAGGCGCGCATACGGCGGATAATTTCGTCGAGGAGCCGATCGAGCGGCTGGCGCCGGGCGATATCGTTCGCCTCTCGGCCGGCGACATGATCCCCGCCGATCTGCGCCTGCTGGAGGCCAAGGACCTGTTCGTCAATCAATCGGCGCTGACCGGCGAATCCATGCCGGTGGAGAAATTCGCGCATGCCGCGCCGGCGAGCGACCCTTTCGCCGCGCAAAATCTCGCGCTGATGGGCGCGAATGTGGTCAGCGGCTATGCGACGGCTATCGTCATCGAGACGGGACGGCGCACATGCCTCGGCGCGCTCGCCGACAAAATGGCCGGCGCGCGCGTCGAGACGAGCTTCGACAAGGGGCTGACGCGCTTCACGCTGCTGATGGTCTTCTTCATGGCGGTGATGGCGCCTGCGGTGTTCGTCATCAATGGCGTCACCAAGGGCGACTGGCTGGAGGCGCTGCTCTTCGCCGTCTCCGTCGCCGTGGGCCTCACGCCCGAAATGCTGCCGATGATCGTGACGGTCAATCTCGCCAAAGGCGCGATCGCCATCGCCAGCAAGAAAGTGATCGTGAAGCGGCTCAACTCTATCCAGAATTTCGGCGCGATGGATGTGCTCTGCACCGACAAGACCGGCACGCTGACGCAGGACCGCATCATATTGAAGCGCCATCTCGACATATTCGGCGAGGAGTCGGACCGCGTTCTCGAATTCGCTTTCCTCAACAGCCATTTTCAATCGGGCTTGAAGAATTTGCTCGATCGCGCCGTGCTCGACCATCACGAATTGGCGACAGCGCTGCGACCCGATCATGAATTCGAGAAGATCGACGAAATTCCTTTCGATTTCGAGCGGCGCCGCCTCTCCGTCGTCGTGCGCCGCGACGACGGCCCGCATCTGCTCATTTGCAAAGGCGCTGTGGAGGAGCTCTTCGCCATTTCTGCGCGCTATGAGACGGAGAAAGATTGCGGCGCGCTCGATCCTTCGCATCTCGAGGCGGCGCAGCGCGAGACCGAGGAGCTGAACGCGGATGGTTTCCGCGTCGTCGCCGTCGCCTATAAGGAGCTGCCGCCGGAGCAGATGAGCTTTTCCGTCGCCGATGAGAGCGCGCTGACGCTGCTCGGCTATATCGCCTTTCTCGATCCGCCCAAGGAGAGCGCGGCGCCGGCCATAGCGGCGCTCGCCAAAGCCGGGGTCGCGGTGAAGATATTGACCGGCGACAATGACATTGTGACGCGCAAGATCTGCAAGGATGTGGGGCTAGAGGTCGGGCGCATCGCGCTCGGGTCGCAGATAGAGTCGATGAGCGAGGAGGATTTGTCGGCTCTCGCTTCGGAGACGAGCGTTTTCGCCAAGCTCTCGCCGCCGCAGAAAGCGCGTGTCATCGATGCGCTGCATCGCAAGGGCCATGTCGTCGGCTATCTCGGCGACGGCATCAATGACGGGCCGGCGCTGAAGGCGGCCGATGTCGGAATTTCGGTCGACACGGCCGTCGACGTCGCCAAGGAGACGGCCGATATCATCTTGCTCGAGAAGAGCCTCGCCGTGCTCGGCGACGGCGTGCTCGAGGGTCGCAAAGTGTTCGCCAACATCACCAAATATATCAAGATGGGCGCGAGCTCGAACTTCGGAAATATGTTCAGCGTGCTCGGCGCGAGCATGTTCCTGCCCTTTCTGCCGATGACGCCCATACAGGTGCTCACCAATAATCTTCTCTATGATTTTTCGCAGACGGCGATCCCTACCGACAATGTCGACGCCGAATATCTCGAGCGGCCGCGCCGCTGGGACATAGACAATATCGCAAAATTCGTGCTCTGCGTCGGGCCGATCAGCTCGATCTTCGATTATGCGACTTTCGCGCTGATGATCTACGGCTTCGGCGCCTTGGCCGATCCGGCTCTGTTCCAGAGCGGCTGGTTCGTCGAATCGCTGCTGACGCAGACGCTCATCATCCATATCATCCGCACGGCGCGGATTCCCTTCATCGAGAGCCGCGCGAGCAATGCGCTGCTGCTGACGACTCTCGTCGTCTGCCTCATCGGCGCGGCGCTGCCCTTTTCGCCCATCGCCGGCGTCGTCGGCTTCACGCCGCTGCCGTCGCTCTATTGGCCGGCGATTTTCTCGTTCCTGATCTGCTATTTGGTGCTGGCGCATTTGGTGAAGAGCTGGTTCGTGAAGAAATGGGGAATGTGATGGAGGCGGCAACTTCGTGTTCTATTCCTTCTCCCGCTTGCGGGAGAAGGTGGCCCGACGAAGTCGGGTCGGATGAGGGCTCGCTGCGAATGGGGGCGCGGACGACGAATGACTCGAATGCGATCGTGAGCCCTCATCCGACCCCGCCGATAGCCCGGCGCTTGCGACGGGCGTCCTTTCGGACGCCCTATGGCGGGGCCACCTTCTCCCACAAGTGGGAGAAGGGGCGCGCGTTCTGCAAGGATTTTGGAGGCGTCATCGCATGACATTCGGCGCGCAGGACGAGACCGTCCGCTTTCTCATGGCGCGGGGCGAAGACGCGCAGACGATCGTCACGCACATCTCGATCGTCGTGCTGACGAAGGAGCGTGTCTATAAGCTCAAGCGCGATGTCGTCTTTCCCTATCTCGATTTCCATACGCCGCAGATTCGCCTCGCAATGTGCGAGCGCGAATATGCGCTCAACCGCCGCACGGCGCCGCAGCTCTATCTCGCCGTGCGCCGCATCACCCGCGGGAACGATGGCGCTCTCTCATTCGACGGCGACGGCGCGCTCATCGACGCTGTCGTCGAGATGCGGCGCTTCGAGGAAGAAAATCTCCTCGATAATCTCGCCGTCGCCGGCCGTCTCTCTGCGCCGCTCGTCGAGCGTCTCGCCGAGCGCATCGCGCTGTTCCACGATGGCGCGGAAGTGATCGAAGGGCGCGGCGGCGCTTTGGTCATGGCCTCGCTGCTCGATCTCGGCGAGGCGAGCTCGCTCGCCAAATCGGCCGTCGTCTCGGCGCAGGAGCGCCGTGCGCTCGACGATGAGCTGCGCGCGGCGGCGCAGACGCATGGCGCGCTGCTCGATCGCAGGCGCGACGCCGGCAAGGTGCGGCGTTGTCATGGCGATCTCACGCTACGCAACATCTGCCTCGTCGACGGCGAGCCGACGCCATTCGATTGCATCGAATTCTCCGACGAGCTGGCGACGATCGATGTGCTCTACGACCTGGCTTTTCTGCTGATGGATCTGCGCCGGCGCGGGCTGGAGGCGCTCGCCGCTTTCGCGCTCAATCGCTATCTGGATCATCGCGACGAGGCGGAGGGGTTGCCGCTGCTGCCCTTCTTCATGGCGCTGCGCGCCGCGATCCGCGCCGATGTCGCTGCCGCGCGCGCGCTGGACGCGGACGCAGATCACGCCGCGCTGAATATGGAGACGCGCGATTATTTCGA
Organism: Methylosinus sp. RM1; assembly: GCF_011378635.1. Classification (NCBI taxonomy): domain Bacteria; kingdom Pseudomonadati; phylum Pseudomonadota; class Alphaproteobacteria; order Hyphomicrobiales; family Methylocystaceae; genus Methylosinus; species Methylosinus sp. RM1. The sequence goes on along the minus strand of NZ_WOVC01000012.1, from coordinate 71,635 downwards.
TCTCGCTCGCGCGCTGCTGTGGCCCGCGACGCCACGCATCGTCGCGATCGGCGGGCTCAGCGGCTCCGGCAAGTCCAGCGTCGCGGCGGCGCTGGCTCCGCTCGTCGGCGCGGCGCCCGGCGCGCGAACGCTCAACAGCGATCGATTGCGCAAGAAGCTGTTCGGCGTCGCGCCCACATCGCCGCTGCCGCAGGAGGCCTATACGGCGGCGGTCTCCGCTAAGGTCTATGAGGCGATGCAGAATGAGGCGTTGCGCGTCGCCTCTTTCGGCTGGTGCGTCATCGTCGACGCCGTTTATGCGCGCGAGAGCGAGCGTGATGCGCTCGAGGAGGCGGCGCGGCGCGCGGGCGTTCCTTTTGCTGGCTTTTGGCTAGAGGCGGATGGGCCGCTTCGCGTGTCCCGCGTCGGCGCGCGCAAGGGCGATGTATCGGATGCGACGCAGGAGATCGCCGCGCGGCAGCGCAATTATGATCTCGGCGAGATGCGATGGACGTGTGTCGATGCTTCCGAAGGGGTGGAGACGATCGCTCGCCGCATTGCGGCGCTGCTTTGAGCGGAAGGCCTCATCGTGGCGGCGTCCATTTTCCGGCCATCGCCCAGTCCGTGACGTCTCGAATGCGCACGCCGCCGGTTCGGTCCTGCAGCGCCTGGCCGAAAATGAGTCGCGTGAAAATCGATTTGAGCAGTCTGAGAAGCAATAGCGGCGGCTGCCACGGCCAGAAGCCTTCCGAGCCGAAGCGCTCGGGGAGATCGCTCCCGGAAAAATCAATCGGGTAGAGCTTCGTAATTTCGCGGAACAAGTCATCTGCGTCGTCTCCGGCGACGCCGAGATCGAACACGAGGTCGGTGTCGGGGCCGATATCCTCCTCGCGACAGCTGGTCTCTCGGCTCACAACGGCGATGATCCGACGTTGCGCCTCGGCTCTATTCCAAGGAGCGCTCATGGAATCAGCACCGCCGCGCCTTGCAGACGTCCGTCGCGCAAATCCGCGAGCGCTTCATTGGCCGCAGTCAGCGGATAGCGCGCGACATGCGTGTCGATTCCGACCTGCGGCGCGAGCGCCAGAAATTCGCGCGCGTCCTCGCGCGTGAGATTGGCGACCGAGACGAGCCGGCGCTCCTCCCACAGCAGAGCATAGGGAAATGAGGGAATGTCGCTCATGTGAATGCCGCCGCAGACGACGGTCCCACCCTTGCGCACAGCGGCGAGCGCGCGCGGAACCAGCGCGCCGACGGGCGCGAAGATGATCGCGGCGTCGAGCTTCTCCGGCGGCGCCTCGTCGGAGCCGCCGGCCCAGACGGCGCCGAGCGAGAGCGCGAAATCGCGCGCCGCGGCGTCGCCTGGCCGCACGAAGGCGAAGATGCGCCGTCCTCGCGCGATCGCGACTTGCGCGACGATATGCGCCGCGGCGCCGAAACCGTAAATGCCGATGTCGCGCGCGTCGCCCGCCATCTTCAGCGAGCGCCAGCCGATGAGCCCGGCGCAGAGCAGCGGCGCCAGAGCCGCCGCATCGCCATCGGACGGCAGCGGGAAGCAATAGGAAGCGTCGGCGACCGTATGCGTGGCGTAGCCGCCGTCGCGCGTGTAGCCGGTGAAGAGCGGATCGTCGCAGAGATTCTCGCGGCCGCTGGAGCAATAGGGGCAGCAGCCGCAAGTGTGGCCGAGCCAGGGGACGCCGACTCGCTCTCCAACTGCGAAATCCGTGACGCCGGCGCTGATCGCCGCCACGCGGCCGACGATCTCATGGCCGGGGACGATCGGCAGCTTCGGATGCTCGAGCTCGCCATCGACGACATGGAGATCGGTGCGGCAGACGCCGCAGGCCTCGACAGCGAGCAGCAATTCGCCGGGGCCGGGGCTGGGCAGGGGACGGCGCTCTGCTTCCAGCGGCGTTTTCGGCCGCCGCAGGACCATGGCGGTCATTTCCGTCATGCGTCGGCGATCCGCTTGGAGAAGAACATGCGGCTATGGCCGGGCGGGAAATCGGCGATCTCGCCGAAGCGCGTGAAGCCGAAGCGCTCATAGAGCGCCGCAGCGCGCGGATCGAAACTGTCGATATAGAGGCCGAGGCAGGCCCGCGTGCGGGCCTCTCCCTCCGCGCGGCGCAGCAGAGCGGTTCCGAGGCCCATGCCCCGACGCTCCGGCGCGACCCATAAATGCCTTATATAGAGCCAGCGCCAGTGGGAGACGCCGTTGAGCCCGCCGATCAGCGCGCCCTTCTCGTCATGGGCGATGGTGGAGAAGGGCGCCTCGTCGCGGGGGCGGAATCTCGCGGCGATCTCGCCGCCGAGCGCCGCCGCGACGGCCGGGCTCTCGCGCGCGAGATCGTGGAAGACGACGGCGAGCGTCTCCGCGGCCGGGGGTGTTTCGGCTAGCGCTTTGTCGGGAGGAGCTTTTTCGATCATGGACCATCTCCCGCAAAGGCGCGCCGCGGCTTTATTCTGGGCGCTCGCCGTTCTTCTCGCAATCGTCCCGTCGGCTCGGGGACGGGAGGCGGCGCGCCGTCTCGTGGATTATCGGCCTGTCTTTCTCGAATGCCATGGGCCGGCGGGCGAGAAGCGCCTCGCCATTCGCCGCATGAGGCTCGACGGCGAGACGGTCGCGCTGACGGTGGATCCGGCGACGCTGGAGACGAGTCTCGAGGCGGAGAGCGTCTGGCGCTGCCGGGAGACGACAGAGGCGGAGCAGAAGGACACGCGCTTTTTGCGCGCCTTGCGGCCGCGGCCGGGCGATCCAGACGAGCCGCGACTCGCCGCCGCAGGCCGCAGCCTGTCGATCAGCGCGGGGCTCGGCCATGGGGCGGGGGAGGGCTCTTTTCTCACCGGCGACCTCTGCCCGAGCCGGCGGCCGCTCGACCGCGACTTTCTGCGCCGCTTGGCCGAGCTCGCCCCCGGCGCGCCGGTCGCGCTGTCGGTGTCGGGGCTATGGATCGAGCGCCATGGGGCGGATTTCGACTGGCTGATGGCCGAGGCGGCGAGCGGGACGCTGCGAATCGACTGGGTCGGCCATTCCTACAGCCACCCTTATGTTCCCCGCCTCGCGGATGGGCAAAATTATCTGCTGCGGCGGGGCGTCGATCTCGACGCGGAGATTTTCCGGGTGGAGCGGATGCTGATCGAGCGCGGCGCGACTCCTTCCGTGTTTTTCCGCTTCCCCGGCCTCGTCGCCGATGCGCGGCTGATGGAGGAGCTGCGTCGCCGCCATCTGATCGCGCTCGGCGCGGACGCCTGGCTGGTGCTGTCGCCACCGCCGCGGGACGGCTCCATCGTGCTGGTGCATCCCAATGGCAATGAGCCGGCCGGGCTGCGGCTGTTCTCGAGACTATTGGAGCAGGGCCGGCTGCCGCAGCCGTTCCGGCGGATCGAGGAGGCGCCGGAGTGACGGATCAGCGATCCCGTCACCCTTCGGGAAACAAAAGCGGCTCATAATCCATGGCGCCGTGCAGCACATGGACCACCTCGACGGTCTCTAGCCCGATCCGGTAGAAGATCAGATAGTTGCCATGCACTCGGCGGCGGATTCCGGCGTGCTCGAAGCGTGGCGCGAGGGGAAATCGCTTCGGCATGTCGCCGAGGCCCTCGCATTTCTCCCGCAGCTCCCGCAGGAATGAGACAGCCCTATCGGGGCTTTCCTCGGCAATATGCTCGCCGATCCGCTCGATGTCGGCCTCCGCACGAGCGGTAATGACGACGATCATCGGCCGTCAGCTTCGACGCTCGGCCTTGGCCCTGAACTTGGCCTCCAGCCGGTCGAAGACTGCGCTCGCGGGCTCGACGCGCCCAGCCTCCGCATCGGCAATGCCGCGGGCGATCGCGAGGTCCAGCGCGGCGAGGCGGGCTTCGCGCTCCTGGATGAGGCGCACCCCTTCCCGCAGAACCTCGCTCTTTGAATTGTAGCGGCCGGACGCCACCAGCTCGGCGACGAACGTCTCCAGCTGGCTTCCCAAGTCCGCGCTGATGGCCATGACATCACCCTTCGAGACATCACCCTTGGACGTCGCAAGTCGGTTAGAGAAGTTATGTCATGCGCCGATAACTGTTATCAAGCGAATCCGACGCCGCCGAGCCGGCCTTCCCCTTACATTGACAAGGGTTCGGCGGCCTCTTATCTCTCGCCCGTCGTCGCGCCACAGCCGTGAGCGCGAGCGCGCGGCCGCGCCCGCCGACCTTTCGAAAAGAAATTGGCAAATCGAAAGGAACATGTGCGAAAAGGCGGCCTCCGCCGGCTCATCGCCGGAGGCTCATCTAGAAAGGTTTGCGCATGCTCGGCGCTCTCGCCAAGAAGATTTTCGGCTCGGCCAACGACCGCCGGCTCAAGACCTATCAGCCGAAGGTCAAGGCGATCAACGCTTTGGAGCCCGAGCTCGCTGCTTTGTCCGACGAGGCGCTGCGTGGGCGCACCGAAGAGTTCCGCGAACAGCTCGCGAACGGCGCGCGACTCGATGACCTGCTCGTCCCGGCCTTCGCCACCGTCCGCGAGGCGGCCAAGCGCGTGCTCGGCCAGAGGCATTTCGATGTGCAGCTGATCGGCGGCATGGTCCTGCACGAGGGCGCCATCGCCGAGATGCGCACCGGCGAGGGCAAGACGCTGGTGGCGACGCTCGCGGTTTATCTCAATGCTCTGGCCGGCCGCGGCGTTCATGTCGTCACCGTCAACGACTATCTCGCCCGCCGCGACGCCGAATGGATGGGCCGGGTCTATCGCTTCCTCGGCCTCAGCGTCGGCGTCATCGTCCATGATATTTCGGACGAGGAGCGCGCCGACGCCTACGCCAGCGACATCACCTATGGCACCAATAACGAGTTCGGCTTCGACTATCTGCGCGACAATATGAAATATGAGCTGGCGCAAATGGTGCAGCGCCCGCATGTCTACGCCATCGTCGACGAAGTGGATTCGATCCTCATCGACGAGGCGCGCACGCCGCTCATCATTTCCGGCCATTCCGACGACAAATCCGATCTCTACAACGCCATCGACAGACTGATCCCCAAGCTCGACAAGGAAGATTACGAGCTCGACGAGAAGCAGCGCACCGTCAATCTGACGGAGGCCGGCAATGAGCATATGGAGGAGCTGCTGGCCGAGGCCGGCGTGCTCGCCGACGGCGCGCTCTACGAGGCGCAGAACGTCACGCTCGTTCACCATGTCAATCAGGGCTTGCGCGCGCACAAGCTGTTCCAGCGCGACAAGGATTACATCGTCCGCAAGGGCGAGGTCGTCATCATCGACGAGTTCACCGGCCGCATGATGCCGGGCCGGCGCTATTCGGAAGGGCTGCATCAGGCGCTCGAGGCCAAGGAGCGGCAGACGGTCCAGCCGGAGAACGTCACCCTCGCCTCCATCACCTTCCAGAATTATTTCCGCCTCTATGAGAAGCTCGCCGGCATGACCGGCACGGCCTCGACGGAAGCCGACGAATTCGCCGAGATCTACAAGCTCGACGTGATCGAAATCCCGACCAACCGCCCGGTGCAGCGCATCGACGAGGACGACGAGGTCTATCGCACCGGCCGCGAGAAGCTCGACGCCATCGCGAGCGAGATCGAGGCGGCGAACGCCAAGATGCAGCCGCTGCTCGTCGGCACGACGTCGATCGAGAAGTCCGAGCAGCTCGCCGAATTCCTGCTCTCCAAGGGCTATAAGCAGATCGACTTCTCCGAGCCGACAAAGGCGCTCGCCAAGCTCTATGAGGCGGCGCGCAGCGGCCAGCCGTCGCGGCAGTTCGCCGTGCTCAACGCGCGCTTCCACGAGCAGGAAGCCTATATCGTCGCCGAGGCCGGCGTGCCGGGCGCGATCACCATCGCCACCAACATGGCCGGCCGCGGCACCGACATTCAGCTCGGCGGCAACATAGAAATGCGCGTCGCGCAGGAATGCGCCGGGCTCGAGGGCGCCGCCCGCGAGGCGAAGGAGGCCGAGATTCGCGCGGAGATCGCCGAATTCAAGGAGAAGGCGCTCGCCGCCGGCGGCCTCTACATCATCGGCACGGAGCGTCACGAGAGCCGCCGCATCGACAATCAGCTGCGCGGCCGCTCGGGCCGTCAGGGCGATCCCGGCCGCTCGAAATTCTTCCTGTCGCTGCAGGATGATCTCATGCGCATCTTCGGCTCCGAGCGCATGGAGTCGATGCTGGTGAAGCTCGGCCTGCAGGAGGGCGAGGCGATCGTCCATCCCTGGATCAACAAGGCGCTCGAAAAAGCGCAGCACAAGGTCGAGGCGCGCAACTTCGACATCCGCAAGAACATTCTCAAGTTCGACAATGTCATGAACGACCAGCGCAAGGTGATCTTCGAGCGCCGGCGCGAGATCATGGCGGAGGAGAGCGTCGCGGAGGCGGTGAACGAGATGCGCGAGGATGTCGTCGCCGAGCTCGTCGCCAAGCATATTCCGCATGACGCCTATGCCGAGGCCTGGGACGCCGAGGGCCTCGCCGAGGCGGCGCGCGCGCAGCTCAATCTCGATCTGCCGATCGAGGATTGGGCGAAGGAAGAAGGCATAGCCGACGAGGAGATCAAGGAGCGCCTGCTCGCCGCGGCGAACCAGTCCTACGCCGAGCGCGTCGAGCGCAACACCGAGCAGCTCTCGCGCATGATCGAGAAGCAGGTGGTGCTGCAGGCGCTCGATCATTTGTGGCGCGACCATCTCGTCGTGCTCGATCATCTCCGCCAGGTGATCGGCTGGCGCGGCATGGCGCAGCGCGATCCGCTCAACGAATACAAGTCCGAGGCGCTGGAGCTGTTCCGCAGCCTGATGACGCATTGGGACGAGACCGTCACTTCGCAGCTGATGCGGGTCGAGGTCTCCTTCGAGGCGCCGCCGGCTCTGGTCGAATTGCCGCCCATGGAATATGTCCATCCAGATCCGAACGCCGCCGGCGGCGGCGAGAGCGCGCTCGCCGAGCTCAACGCCCGGCTCGCGGCCGCCGATTTCTCGTCGTCGGCGATGGTCGGCGGCGCGGTGGCGGAGGCCGATGCCGTGCGCGATCCCGCCAATCCCGCGACATGGGGCAAGGTCGGCCGCAACGAGGCCTGCCCCTGCGGCTCGGGCAAGAAGTTCAAGCACTGCCACGGCGCATTGGTGTGAAGAGAGGCAGGGGGCAATAGGCAGTCGGCAGTCGGACGAACGACCGCTCCACCGCCGCCCGATCGCCCACTGCTATTGCCTTTCCATAGGAGCCCTCGTGTCGAAGATCGATTTCTCCAAGGTCCTCATCGCGCAAGGCGGCGGACCGACCGCCGTCATCAATCAGTCTCTCGTCGGCGCCGTGCTGGAGTCGCGCAAGTTCCGCACGGTCGAGCGCGTCTATGGCGCCTATCATGGCGTGCGCGGAATCGTGAATGAGGATTTCGTCGATCTGACGCAGGAGACGACGCATAATCTCGAGATGGTCGCCTGCACGCCCTCCTCGGCGCTGGGCTCGACGCGCGACAAGCCCGATCTCAAATATTGCCACGAGATCTTCGAGGTGCTGCGCGCGCATGAGATCGGCTGCTTCTTCTACATAGGCGGCAATGACAGCTCCGACACGGTGCGCATCGTCTCCGAGGAAGCCATCAAGGCCGATTATCCGCTGCGCGTCGTGCATATTCCGAAGACGATCGACAATGATCTGATGATCAATGATCACACGCCGGGCTTTCCCTCGGCGGCGCGCTGGGTGGCGCAGGCCTTCGCCGGAGCCAATCTCGACAATTGGGCGCTGCCCGGCGTCTATATCGCCGTGGTCATGGGCCGCCATGCGGGCTTTCTCACCGCGGCTTCCGCGCTCGGCAAGAAATTCCCCGATGACGGGCCGCATCTCATCTATGTTCCCGAGCGCGTCTTCGACACGGAGCGTTTCCTCGCCGACGTCAAAGCGACGATGGACAAATATGGGCGCTGCGTCGTGGCGGTCTCGGAGGGAATCTCCGATGAGAACCACACGCCGATCGCGGTCAAGCTCGCCGAGCAGGTGGAGAAGGACGCGCATGGCAATGTGCATCTGGGCGGCGGCGCTCTCGCCGATATGCTGACCGAGCTCGTCAAGACGAAGCTCGGCTTGAAGCGCGTGCGCGCCGACACTTTCGGCTATGTGCAGCGCAGCTTCGTCGGCTGCGTCTCCGATGTGGATCAGCGCGAGGCGCGCGAGGTCGGCGAGAAGGCGGTGCAGTTCGCGCTCTGGGGCGATCGCGACGGCTCCGTGACGATACACCGCACGGGATTCTACTCTGTGGATTATCGGCTCACGCCGCTCTTGGAGGTCGCCGGCAAGACCAAGGTGATGCCGGCCGAGTTTCTGACCGCGGATGGCACGGATGTCACTGACGCCTTCCGGCTTTATCTGCGTCCTCTGCTCGGCTCGGGAATGCCGGATGCGTACAGGCTCCGCTTGAATCCTGTCGCCAAAAAACTGAGAACGTAACGTCTCAAGACTGTCGCACCTTCGGCGACGCCCTGGGTCAAGAGCTTGATTTCCAGGGAATTTACTCTTTAGAAGGGGGAGGCGCCGAGAAAAAGCGCAGGCCCTCTTCCCAAGGCGCGATTCTTGCTTGATTTATATGCGGGCGTCGTGGTTGCATTGCGGGCCGGGACTTATAGACTGGCATCCGCGGTAGACGCCGGAGGCTGGGGGACGGGGGAGAGCGGCGGGCCAGAGCCTGTTTGCACCTTTTGTTAGGCCCTCGCTGATATCGAGTGAGGTTGGTTCGATTCGCCACAGCGGGCCGATCGGTCAGGAGACGAGACATGAGCAAGGTCGGCAGCAGCGATTCGAAGAACACGCTCTACTGCTCATTTTGTGGCAAGAGCCAGCATGAGGTGCGCAAGCTCATCGCCGGTCCGACGGTTTTCATCTGCGACGAATGCGTCGAGCTCTGCATGGACATCATCCGCGAGGAGAACAAGTCCATCGTCAAGCAGCGCGACGGCATTCCGACGCCGCGCGAGATCTGCAAGGTCCTCGACGATTATGTGATCGGCCAGGCGCAGGCCAAGCGAGTGCTCTCGGTCGCCGTGCACAATCACTACAAGCGTCTCAATCACGCCGCCAAGCATGGCGACGTCGAGCTGGCGAAATCTAATATTCTGCTGATCGGTCCGACCGGCGTCGGCAAGACGATGCTGGCGCAGACGCTGGCGCGCATCCTCGACGTGCCCTTCACAATGGCCGACGCGACGACGCTCACCGAGGCGGGCTATGTCGGCGAGGATGTCGAGAATATCATCCTCAAGCTGCTGCAGGCCTCCGACTACAATGTCGAGCGCGCGCAGCGCGGCATCGTCTATGTCGACGAGATCGACAAGATCTCGCGCAAATCCGACAATCCGTCGATCACGCGCGATGTGTCGGGCGAGGGCGTGCAGCAGGCGCTGCTGAAGATCATGGAAGGCACCATCGCCTCCGTGCCGCCGCAGGGCGGGCGCAAGCATCCGCAGCAGGAGTTCCTGCAGGTCGACACGACCAACATTCTCTTCATCTGCGGCGGCGCCTTCGCCGGCCTCGAGAAGATCATCTCCTCGCGCGGCCGCGGCACCTCCATCGGCTTCGGCGCCAATGTGCAGGCGCCGGACGAGCGCCGCACCGGCGACATCTTCCGCCATGTGCAGCCCGAGGATCTGCTGAAGTTCGGCCTCATCCCGGAATTCGTCGGCCGTCTGCCGGTGATCGCGACGCTCGAGGATCTCGACGAGGAGGCGCTGAAGCGCATCCTCACCGAGCCGAAGAATGCGCTGGTCAAGCAGTATCAGCGGCTGTTCGAGATGGAGAGCACCGAGCTCACCTTCCAGGACGAGGCGCTCTCTTCCGTCGCCCGCAAGGCGATCGAGCGTCACACCGGCGCGCGCGGCCTTCGCTCCATCATGGAAGGCATTCTGCTCGACACCATGTTCGAGCTGCCGGGCCTCGAGGGCGTCGAGCAGGTCGTCATCGGCCCCGAGGTCGTCGAAGGCAAGGCGCGTCCGCTCTACATTTACGCAGAGCGTAACGAGAAGAGCGGCGGCGCGAGCGCCTGACGCTTTTTTGGGCGGGAGAGCGCGATCTTTTTCGCAGTTCCCGCCCAACCTGCTACATGCGTCTGATTTTTCAGTATCTTGAATCGTTCTGCCGCTAGGCCCATTTGTTGCGTAATCGCCTTCGACGCCGTTCGTGCGTGAGCGGGTCTCTCGAGAAGGCGGATTTCCGCCGGATTGTCGGGCCTGGAACTTGCAAGCGTCCCTTTAACGTCAGAAGCGTCCCTTTGCGTCAGAGCGTCGCCTCGCCCCGCTTCCCCCGCGGGGAGCGAAACGGAACAGGAAAAAAGATATGACGAACGAAAAGCGCAATTCCATCGTTCCCGGCGCAATCGAGAGTTATCCGGTTCTGCCGCTGCGCGACATAGTGGTCTTTCCGCATATGATCGTTCCGCTCTTCGTCGCACGCGACAAGTCGATCCGCGCGCTGGAAGAGGTGACGAAGTCCGAGCGGCTCATTCTGCTCGCGACGCAGAAGAATGCGGGCGACGACGATCCGGCTCCCGACGCGATCTATTCCATCGGCACGCTCGCTTCCGTGCTTCAGCTGCTGAAGCTGCCCGACGGCACTGTCAAAGTGCTGGTGGAAGGCGTCGGCCGCGCCAAGGTGCGCAACTACACCCGCGTCGATGAATATCACGAGGCCGACGCCGAGGCGCTCGGCGACGAGATCGATCAGCCCGTCGAGGTGGAGGCGCTCGGCCGCTCCGTCATCGCCGAGTTCGACTCTTATGTGAAGCTCAACAAGAAGGTCTCGCCGGAGATCGCCGCTGCGGTCACGCAGATCGACGATTTCTCCAAGCTCGCCGACACGGTGGCCTCGCATCTCTCGGTGAAGATCGCCGAGAAGCAGGATGTGCTGGAGACGATCGCCGTCGCCAAGCGCCTGGAGAAATGCCTCGCGCTGATGGAGAGCGAGATCTCCGTGCTGCAGGTGGAGAAGCGCATCCGCACACGCGTCAAGCGCCAGATGGAGAAGACGCAGCGCGAGTATTATCTCAACGAGCAGATGAAGGCGATCCAGAAGGAGCTGGGCGACGAGGACGGCAAGGACGATCTCGCCGAGCTCGAGGAGCGCATCAAGAACACCAAGCTCTCCAAGGAGGCGCGCGACAAGGCCGTCGCCGAGTTCAAGAAGCTGCGTCAAATGTCGCCCATGTCCGCGGAAGCGACGGTGGTGCGCAATTATCTCGACTGGCTGCTGGCGCTGCCCTGGGGCAAGAAGTCCAAGATCAAGCGCGATCTCGAGGCGGCGCAGAGCGTGCTCGACGCCGATCACTTCGGCCTCGAGAAGGTCAAGGAGCGCATTCTCGAATATCTCGCCGTGCAGAGCCGCGCCAATAAGCTGACCGGCCCGATCCTGTGCCTCGTCGGTCCGCCCGGCGTCGGCAAGACCTCGCTCGGCAAGTCGATCGCCAAGGCCACGGGCCGCGAATTCGTGCGCATGTCGCTCGGCGGCGTGCGCGACGAGGCGGAGATTCGCGGCCATCGCCGCACCTATATCGGCTCCATGCCCGGCAAGATCATCCAGTCGATGCGCAAGGCGAAGACGTCCAACCCGCTCTTCCTGCTCGACGAGATCGACAAGATGGGCATGGACTTCCGCGGCGATCCGTCGTCCGCCCTGCTCGAAGTGCTCGATCCGGAGCAGAACGCGACTTTCGCGGATCACTATCTCGAGGTCGATTACGATCTGTCCAATGTCATGTTCGTGACGACGTCGAACACGTTGAACATCCCTGCGCCTCTGATGGACCGCATGGAGCTCATCCGCATCGCCGGCTATACGGAAGACGAGAAGGCCGAGATCGCGCGCAAGCATCTCATTCCGAATGCTGTGAAGAAGCACGGCCTCGCCGCCGACGAATGGTCGATCGACGATGAGGCGCTGCTGACGCTGGTGCGCCGCTACACGCGGGAAGCCGGCGTGCGCAATCTCGAGCGCGAGATCTCCAATCTCGCCCGCAAGGCGGTGAAGGAAATTCTGCTCTCCAAGGAGAAGGGCAAGAAGGTCTTTGTCACCAACGACAACATCACCGACTATCTCGGCGTGCATAAGTTCCGCTACGGCGAGGCGGAGCTCGAGGATCAGGTGGGCGTCGTCACCGGCCTCGCCGTCACCGGCGTCGGCGGCGAGCTGCTGACGATCGAGGGCGTGATGATGCCGGGCAAGGGCAAGATGACCGTCACCGGCAATCTGCAGGATGTGATGAAGGAGTCGATCTCCGCCGCCGCATCTTACGTGCGCTCCCGCGCCGTCGATTTCGGCATAGAGCCGCCGCTGTTCGATCGCCGCGACATCCATGTGCATGTGCCGGAAGGCGCGACGCCCAAGGACGGCCCCTCGGCCGGCACGGCGATGGCGACGACGATCGTCTCGATCCTCACCGGCATTCCGGTGCGCCGCGACATCGCCATGACCGGCGAGATCACGCTCCGCGGACGCGTGCTGCCGATCGGCGGGTTGAAGGAGAAGCTGCTGGCGGCGCTGCGCGGCGGCCTCAAGAAGGTGCTGATCCCGGAAGAGAACGCCAAGGATCTGGCCGATATTCCGGACTCGGTGAAGAATGGTCTCGAGGTCGTGCCGGTCTCGCGAATGGACGAGGTGCTCACTCATGCGCTCGTGCGTCAGCCGACGCCGATCGTCTGGGAGGAGCCCGCGGCTCAGATCGCCAAGACAGTCGTCGAGGACGACGCGGCCGGCGTGCGCGCCCACTGAAGGCTCCGGCCCCTTCGCCTGCGGCTTTGCCGCGGGGGAGGGGCCGCCCGGCCTCGCGCCAGTCCGCGCAACGCCCCGGTTTCCGCCCCTTTCCAGTGCATCTTGCCCTCAGGCGCCCGGAATTCCAAGGATTCCGGCGTCGCGCTTTCTTCTAACCCTTGCTTTTACTGAGATTCAAGCACATCACTCCACTGTGCCGGGTCCGAGCGATTCGACGCCGCTCGATTTTCGGCGCTCAGCCCATGTCGACGACCGGCTCCCGGCGGAAGCAGGAGGGATGAGACCATGGTCAATAAATTGGAACTGGTCGAGCATGTCGCCGAGGCGACCGAAACGTCGAAGGCCGCCGCCGCCGCCGCCCTCGATGCGGTGATCGACGGCATCACCCTGGCTCTCAAGAAGGGCGAAGAGGTGCGTCTCGTCGGTTTCGGCACTTTCTCGGTCAAAAAGCGCGCGGAGGGCAAGGGCCGTAATCCCGCGACCGGCGAAGAGATCACGATTCCCGCTTCCACGAGCGCCCGCTTCAAGCCCGGCGCCACGCTCAAAGCCGAGCTCAACAAGACCAAATAGCCGAAAGCGCAAATCGGCCGAGCAGGCAGGCCCCGCCGCCGCTCGCCCCTTTCGACTGGAATTCGGGCTCGCCGCCGGGGCGCGACCGTCGCCGGCGGCATTGTCGTCTCTCGCCTCGCGCGACGCGTCTTGCGCGGAGGGGGCGCCCTCCCCTAAAACATGCGGCGTCGATCCTGGTCGGCGCGCGGGCGGTTAGCTCAGTCGGTAGAGCGTCTCGTTTACACCGAGAGGGTCGGCGGTTCGAGCCCGTCACCGCCCACCATGCCGCGTTTTCGGGAGAGGCCCGCGCGAGCGGCAGAGCATTCGGCCGCCGGCGAAGGGCGGCGACAAAGGGCGGCGAATGGCCGCTTCGGGGATCGAGGACGCAGCGCCGACAGCATGAGCCGTAATTTCGTCCTTCTCCTCGTCTCGGCCGCGCTGAGCGCGGCGGCTTCGGCCAAGGCCGAGGAGATGTCCTTCCGTCTCGCGACGACGGCGAACGATCATTGCGCCGAGCATTGCCCGCGCGTCATCGTGGCGGAGGGCGAGATCGTCGAGGACACGGCCGACGCTTTCGTCGGCTTTCTGCGCGAGCAGGGGCGCGAGACCGAGCTGCGCAGCATCGTGCTGCTGGATTCGCCCGGCGGCCGCGTGGTCGCCTCCATGCAGCTCGGGCAGGCGCTGCGCCGGCTCGGCATGGCGGTGATCGTCGCGCGCGTCGAGCCGGAGAGCGGCGCGCTCGTTTCCGGGCGCTGCTATTCCGCTTGCGTCTATGCGCTGATGGGCGGCCGCAAGCGGGTGATTCCGCGCCAGAGCCGGGTCGGCGTGCATCGCATGTTCAATTATGTCGACGGCGTCGATCCGAGGAGCGGCGAGACGCTGCGCGAGCGCCGCTACGACGATGGCGGAATGCGCCGCACTCTGGCCCGCTACAGCGCCTCCATGGGCGTGAGCCAGGATCTGATCGCGCTGGCCGAGCGCACCTCGCCCGATCGCGTCCATCTTCTTTCCGCCGCCGAGATCGCCCGCTGGCGTCTCGGCTCGCCAAAGCTGTAAAAGAGCCGCCGAGCGGGGAACTCCTCGGCGCATCCACTCAACCGGCAGGATTGGTCGTTCCATGAAACATATCATCGATGGTCTCGAGCAGCGGCGCGATTCGGCGCGTCTCGGCGGCGGCGTCAAGCGCATCGACGCGCAACATGCGCGCGGCAAGCTCACGGCGCGCGAGCGCATCGATCTGCTGCTCGATCACGGCTCTTTCGAGGAGTTCGACATGTTCGTCGAGCACCGCTGCGCCGATTTCGGCATGGACAAGGGCGAGAAAATTTCCGGCGACGGCGTCGTCACCGGCTGGGGCACGGTCAATGGCCGCGCGGTCTTCGTCTTCGCCAAGGATTTCACCGTCTTCGGCGGCTCTCTCTCGGAGACCCACGCGCAGAAGATCACCAAGCTGCAGGATATGGCGCTGAAGAACAGGGCGCCGATCATCGGCCTGTTCGACGCCGGCGGCGCGCGCATTCAGGAGGGCGTCGCGGCGCTCGGGGGCTATGGCGAGGTGTTCCAGCGCAATGTGATGGCCTCGGGCGTCATTCCGCAGATTTCCGTCATCATGGGCCCCTGCGCCGGCGGCGACGTCTATTCGCCGGCCATGACCGACTTCATCTTCATGGTGCGCGACACGAGCTATATGTTCGTCACCGGCCCGGATGTGGTGAAGACCGTCACCAATGAAACGGTGACGGCCGAGGAGCTGGGCGGCGCCTCTGTGCACACCACCAAGAGCTCCATCGCCGACAAGGCCTATGACAATGACGTCGAGGCGCTGCTGCAGATGCGCAGGCTCATCGACTTCCTGCCCTCCTCCAATAAGGAGGAGCCGCCGGAATGGCCGAGCTTCGACGAGGCGGAGCGCCTGGACGCCTCGCTCGACACTCTGGTCCCCGACAATCCGAACAAGCCCTATGACATCAAAGAGCTGATCACGAAGATCGCCGATGAGGGCGATTTCTTCGAGATTCAGGAGACGCACGCCAAGAACATCGTCGTCGGCTTCGGCCGCATCGAGGGCCGCACGGTCGGCTTCGTCGCCAATCAGCCCATGGTGCTGGCCGGCGTGCTCGATATCGACGCTTCGAAGAAGGCGGCGCGCTTCGTGCGTTTCTGCGATTGTTTCAATATTCCGATCGTCACTTTCGTCGACGTTCCGGGCTTCTTGCCCGGCACGGCGCAGGAATATGGCGGCCTCATCAAGCATGGCGCCAAGCTGCTCTTCGCCTATGCCGAGGCCACTGTGCCGAAAGTGACGCTCATCACGCGCAAGGCCTTCGGCGGCGCCTATGACGTCATGGCCTCCAAGCATTTGCGCGGCGATGTGAACTACGCCTGGCCCTCGGCGCAGATCGCCGTCATGGGCGCAAAGGGCGCGGTCGAGATCATCTTCCGCGCCGATATCGGCGACGCCGAGAAGATCGCCCAGCGCACCAAGGAATATGAGGATCGCTTCCTGTCGCCCTTCGTCGCCGCCGAGCGCGGCTATATCGACGAGGTGATCATGCCGAGCGCCACGCGCAAGCGCATCGCCCGCGCGCTCGCCCTGCTGCGCCACAAAGAATTGGAAAATCCCTGGAAGAAGCACGACAATATCCCGCTCTGACCCATCCTTTCGGATAGGTCAGCGCGCCGGCTCCCCGGGTGGGCCGGCGCGCCTTTCCGCTCGAGCGGAGAACAGCCTGCCCCGAAGTCGGGCGCCCGCCGCACAATTTCATTCCAGCGGCGGGCTTTTTCAGATGACAAAGCATTCGGCCTGTCATAATGTCCCTTTCGCCGAGCTGGCTAAAAACATTTGAACGCAGAAAGCGTTCGACAATCGCTGGCTGAGGTCCAAGTCGGGGAGGACGCCGGAACTCTGCACGTCTCGCGAGACGCTCCATACTATTCTCGCGGATGGCGCCTATCGACGAGTCCGGTCAAAGGACGGGTACCAAAGAGTGGGGAGAGGCAAGGGCCGTCCCCGCTCTTTGTGTATGTAGAGGCGCGATAGAGCTTTTCATTCGATAGATAGCTACTGCCTATAAAGCGCGGCGCCCTCCGCCTGCGGCTCCACTCGCAACCTTCGGAGAAACGGAAATGTCCATCAAGCGGATCGGCGCCGGCGCGCGCATGAGCAAGGCCGTCGTGCATGGCGGCGTGATCTATACGGCGGGCCAGGTGGCCGAGGCGGCGAAGGGCGGCGCGGTCGCCGATCAGACGCGTGAGATTCTCGGCCTCATCGACACGATTCTGCAGGAGGCCGGCAGCGAGAAGGCGAAGATTCTCTCGGCGACCATCTATCTCGCCGACATCGCCACTTTCGCCGAGATGAACTCGGTTTGGGACGTCTGGGTCGACAAGAGCAATCCGCCGGCTCGCGCCACTGTCGAGGCGAAGCTCGTCACGCCCGATTACAAGGTCGAGATCGCCGTCATCGCGGCGCTGTGAGGCCGGTTGACGATTCTGGGCGCGTTTGTCGCGCTCGGCAGAAAATTTGGCTCCGGGCGGTCTATCGATACGCCCGGGGTAAACTTTGACGACATGCCGAGGAATAGATGAAAATTATAATAGGGGAGCCGATCCCATTTTTCTCGAATGGTGACGAGGACAGTTTCTTTTATTGGCTCAAATCCATCGACGCAGTGCAGGGTTTTGTCGGCTGTCCAAGTGGACTCGAAATTACATTGACGGATCCGGTCGATGAACACAGTTTACGCGAGTTGATCGGGCTGGCGACCCGCTACGGGCTGGATATGAAGTGGCTGCGACAATTTCGCAATGACGCCAACAAATTGTGGTTCGATGATGAAACCACTTACTGGCACAAATCCGTGTTTGGTTCGAACTGAGCGTTCGAGGCGCGTTGACCGAAAGGTCGAGATCGCCGTCATCGCGGCGCTGTGAGGCCGGTCAGCGGATTGTCCGGATCATAGGCGTAGCGCAGGGTCTCGAAGCGCATGGAGCGGGCGTCCATCAGCAGCAGGCGCCCGACCAGCCCCTCGCCGAAGCCGACGATCTCGCGGATGATTTCCAGCGCCATCATCGCGCCGACGATTCCGGTGAGCGCGCCGAGCACGCCGGCCTCCTCGCAGCTCGGCACGGCGCCCGGCGGCGGCGCGGCGGGGAAGAGACAGCGATAGGTCGGATTGGGCTTGCCCGCAGCGTCGCTCTCGAAGGGGCGCAGCGTCGTCAGCGAGGCGTCGAAGCCGCCGACCGCCGCCGTGACGAGCGGCTTTTTTTCGTAGAAGCACGCGTCCGAGACGAGATAGCGCGTCGAGAAGTTATCGGAGCCGTCGGCGACGATGTCGTAGTCCGCGATCAATGTTCGCGCATTATGCTCGGTGAGGCGCAGCGCATGGGGCTCGACATGCACATGCGGGTTGAGCCGATGGATGGCGTCCTTGGCGCTGTCGACCTTCAGCCGTCCGACCGCGGTGGTATGGTGGATCACCTGCCGCTGCAGATTGGACAGCGAGACCTCGTCGTCATCGACAATGCCCAGGACGCCGATGCCCGCCGCCGCGAGATATTGCAGCAGCGGCGCGCCGAGCCCGCCCGCGCCGACGACGAGCACGCGCGCCTTCTTCAGCCGCTGCTGGCCCGGCCCCCCGACCTCGCGCAGAACGATATGGCGGGCGTAGCGCTCGATTTCTTCGGCCGAGAGGCTCATGTCGTTTTTCCTGCGCCGAAGCTCACGCGGCGGCCGCGTTCGTCGTAATATTTAGCAGCTTCGCGGCGAGCGCGAAATCGGAGGAGAAGATGACGCGGCCTCCCCTAGACCCCCCGGCGCCAGAGGCGCAGGAGCGTCTCGCTACGGCGATCCAGAGCAATCCGCACAATGCCGTCATCCTGGAGCGTCTGCCGACCCTTCGGCTCGCCGACGTCTGGCTCGTCGCCGGCTGCCTGTTCCAGACGGTTTGGAATCTCGACTGCGGCCGGCCGGCGACGCAGGACATATTCGATTACGACATTTTCTATTTCGACGACGATCTCTCCTATGATGCGGAGGATCGCGTCATTCGCCGCGCTCGCGCGCTCTTCGCCGATCTTCCGATTCGCGTCGATTTGAAGAATCAGGCGCGCGTGCATCTTTGGTATGGCGAGCGCTTCGGTCCGGGCTATCCGCAGCTGCGCAGCAGCGCCGATGGCGTCGATCGTTTTCTCATCGAATGCACGCGTGTCGCCGCGCGCCGTGTGGACGGCGCGCTGGAGCTCTATGCGCCGGCGCGTCTCGACGATCTCTTCGCGGGCGTGCTGCGCCCCAATCCGCTCAATCTGCGGCCGGAGCTGTTCGCGGCGAAAGCCGCGAGCCTTCGCGCGCGCTGGCCCTTTCTCACCATCGCCGAAACAGACGCGTGATCCGCGCGGAAGCGTTTTCGCGCTTGCATAAAACGACGTCGCAGACTTTCCTTGAACAGGCGCTGATTCGGGCGCTTTGTCCCGCAAGGACCGTCTATGACTCTACCGGCCCCGCCCACCGGACTCTATCCCGAAGACTATGAGAGAATCGAAGCCGCGGTGATGGAGACCGTGCGCGGCCGCTGGTTCCTGCTCGAATATGCGCGCCGCCAGCGCGTCGAGGAGACCGAGCGGCTGGTGCTGGCGGTGGATCGGCTGGAGCGCGCCGCCGCGCGCGTGGAGGAGCAGGAGGCCGCTTCCGATTGGCGCCTGCCGCGCCGTCTTGTCGAGCGGGCGCAGGAATTCGCGCGCACGCTGCGCGCCAGCGGCGTCGAGGAGAAGCTCTGCGCGCAGGCCGATGCGCTGGTCGAGCAATTTTCCAAATTGCTCGATGCGCCTGCGGCGGAGCCGGAAGAAGCGCCGCGCGCGATCGTCGAGGCCGCGGCGATCGAGATCGTCGACGAGCCGCGTGAAATCCTCGAGGAGCGCGTCGAGTTCGAGACTTTGGCGGAGGCCGAGATCATCGAGCCCGAGCCGATCGACGCCCAGCCGATCTCGGTCGAATCCTTCGAGGCGGAAGCAGTCGTCGGCGAGTCGATCGAGATCGAGGCCGTCGTTTTCGAGCCGGAGCCTGTCGCCTTCGAGCCCGAGGTCGTGCAGATCGAGGAGCCGCCGCAGGCGATAGAGATCGCCGAATCTGCCGCCTTCGCCGAGCTGGCGTCCAATCAGATCGTGTTCGAGGAATTGGTCGCTCGCGCGATTCGGCCGGAGGAGACCGCGCCGCTCGAGCTCGATGCGCCCAAATTCGGTTCGTCCGAGATCAGCCTTTCGAAACTCGCTCCGCCGAAGGCCGAGCCGGCGGGACCGGTCGATCCGCGCCTCGTCGCGCTGTCACGGCTCGATCATCTCTCCCTGCACGAAAAGCTTCGGCTGTTTGGCTGACGAGGCCTTGCCGGCGGCCGCCTGAGCCGCCGCCTCGACGCCGTTCTGATGCGCGAGCGCGACATTGCCGAGAAACTGCTGCGCGCTCGCCTCCCAGGTGAAGGTCAGCGCATGGGCGCGTGCAATGGCCCGCGGAATCTCCGTCGCCGCGAGGCAGGCCGCCTGCAAATCTTCGCTGAGAACGCCGGCGCCGCTCGCGCCGACGACATCGAGCGGCCCCGCCACCGGAAAGGCGGCGACCGGCAGGCCGCAGGCCATGGCCTCCAGCAGCACCATTCCGAAAGTGTCGGTGCGGCTCGGAAAAACGAACACGTCCGAGCTCGCGTAGAGCGTGGCCAGCTCGGCGCTGGTCTGCACGCCGAGGAAACGCGCTTGCGGATAGGCCGCCTCGAGCGCGGCGCGCGCCGGTCCGTCGCCGGCCAGAAGCTTCGTGCCGGGGAGATCGAGCGCGAGAAAGGCCTCGATATTCTTCTCCACCGCGAGCCGGCCGGCATAGAGATAGATCGGCCGCGGCAAGCCGAGGTCGACGGCCTTCTCCGGATGAAAGAGCTGATGGTCGACGCCGCGCGACCAGCGCATCAGCCGGCGGAATCCCCGCGCGGAAAGCTCCTGCGCCAGCGTCTGCGTCGAGACCATCGTCCCCGCGCCGCTATTGTGAAAGCGGCGCAGCAGCGCATAGGTCACGCCGACAGGAAAGCGCGTGCGGGCGTGAATATATTCGGGAAAGCGCGTGTGATAGCTCGTGGTGAAGCGCCGGCCCTGGCGCAGGCAGCAGGCGCGCGTCGCCAGCCCCACGGGCCCTTCCGTGGCGATGTGGACGTGATCATAGCCCTGGGCCAGCCGTTTCGCCGCCGCCCCGGCCGTGGCGAAGGCGAGCTGAATTTCCGGATAGGTCGGCATTGGGATGGAGGAGAAGTCCTGCGGGGTCAGGAAATCGATCGATGCGCCGAGCGCGCTCGCCGCGCTCGCCATCGCCTCCAGGGAACGCACGACGCCGTTGACTTGCGGACGCCAGGCGTCCGTCGCGATCAATATCCGCATCAGGCGGCGGCCCTCGCCTGCGGCAGGGCCGGCGGCTGCTGGGCGGCTGCGGCCTCGGCGGCCGCCTGCTCCTTGGCGGTCTTGCGCCAATAGAGAATCTCGAAGCGGCCGTCCGGATGCTCGGCGATCGCGGTGCAGCTCTCGACGAAATCGCCGGTGTTCACATAGAGCATTCCCTCTATGTGGCGGATCGTCGCGTGATGGATATGACCGCAGACGACGCCGTCGACGCCGCGCCGCGCCGCTTCCGCCGCCAGAGTCTGCTCGAAATCGCCGATGAAGTTCACGGCGTTCTTCACCTTCAGCTTGGCCCAGGCGGAGAAGGACCAATAATCGACGCCGAACAGGCGGCGCACACGATTGGCCCAGGTGTTGGCGAAGAGCGCGGCCTCATAGGCCCAGTCGCCGAGAAAGGCGAGCCAGCGCGCGTGACGCACGACGATGTCGAACTGATCGCCGTGGATGACGAGCATTTTCTTGCCGTCGGCGGTCTCGTGAATGTCGGTGTCCGCGACCTCGACGCCGCCGAACTCCATGCCCGTATAGTCGCGGGCGAATTCGTCGTGATTGCCGGGCACATAGACGACGCGCGCGCCTTTGCGCGCCTTGCGCAGCAGCTTCTGCACGACGTCATTGTGCGCCTGCGGCCAATACCAGCCGCCCTTCAGCCGCCAGCCATCGACGATATCGCCGACGAGATAGATGGTGTCGGCGTCGTGATGCTTCAGAAAGTCGAGCAGAAGCTCGGCTTGAAGCCCTCGCGTGCCGAGATGGAGATCCGACAGGAACAATGTCCTGAAGCGCTTGGCGCTCTGCGAATCGGCCAATGAATCGTTTGCGGTCATTTCGACGCGCTCGCCTCTTTTTGTGCCGCAGCGTCTCCTTCCCACCAGATTCTTGTTGCGTAACGATGACACCGGCCGAGGCGCGAATGGCGAAGGCGAATTTCCCGTTCGATATTTCGAACGAATTCGAGTACTAGCCGAGCGGATCGACGAGGAGCGGATGTCATGGGTGTGGAAGGCCGCGAGAAGCAGAAGATTCTGGAGGCGGGAGCTCTGGCTTTGTCCGGCCAGCTCGGCGCGACTGTCCAGCGTCTGCGCAAGGCCTATAATCTGTCGCTGTCGGAACTCTCCCAGCAATCCGGCGTCGCCAAATCGATCATCAGCCAGATCGAGCGCAACGAGACCAATCCGACGCTCGCGACCATCTGGCGCCTCGCCCAGGCTCTCGATGTCTCCATCGAGCGTGTGCTGCAGACCACGGAGGACGAGCCTTTCCTCGAGAAGACGAGCCGAGCCGACACGCCGATTCTCGTCTCCGACGACGGCAAGTGCCGGCTCGCCATAATCGGTTGGATCAAGACCGTAGAATGGCTGCAATTCTATGAATTCTCCGCCGATCCGGGGGGAGTTCTCGAATCCGAGGCGCATCAGCGCGGCTCGGTCGAGAGCCTGTCCTTGCGCGAGGGCGAGCTCGAGGTGGAGGTCGCCGGCGCCAAGGAGATCGTGCGGGCGGGCGAGACGCTGCGCTACCGCTGCGACCGCCCGCATGTGATCCGCAATCTCGGGCCGAGCGCCGCTCAAGCGACGATGGTCTGCATTCTCAAAGCCGCCGCTATGGAGTGAGCGATTGACGAATTTCGAAAGAACGGACGCGGCCGATCGTCTGGCCGAGTCCAAATTGTCTCTGCTGCAGGCGTCCATCTACGCGATCGTCGGCGTGCAATTGCCCTTTTTCGCCATTTGGCTGTCGTCGCGCGGGCTCGACGCGCTGGAGATCGCCGCTCTGATGGCCGTGCAGCCGGTCATTCGCATCGTCTCCATGCTGGTCGCTTCGCATCGCGCCGACCGCATCGGCGACCATGGCGCGCTTCTCGTCGGCTGCGTCGCGGCCATGGCGGCGGCCTTCGCCATGATGGGCCTGTCCACGGGCTTTGTCCCGCTGCTCGTCGCGGCGGCGATGGTCGCGCTGGCGCAGGGGCCGCTGGGGCCGCTCGCCGATGGCGTCACCTTCGGCGAGGCGCGCCGCCGGCGCGATCTCGGCCTGCCGCAGCTGCATTATTCCTGGGTGCGAGGCTGGGGCTCCGTCGCCATCCTCGTTTTTCTCATTCTGAGCGGTCCCGTGGCCGGCAGCCTGCCGGTCGAGGATATCATCTGGCTGCTGACCGGCGTCGCCGTTCTGGCCTGCGCCGCCAGCCTCGTCTCGCTCATCGGCCTCGCGCGGCCGGCCGTCATCGCCGGTCGCCGCAGAGCCGCGCCGATGGAGCGCGTCGAGATCGTCGCATTGGTCATCGCCGCCGCGACCCTCGTCCAGAGCTCGCACGCCATGGTCAACACTTTCGGCGCCTTGCATTGGAAGGCGATGGGGCACGACGACACTTTCATCGCTTTCGCCTGGGTGGCGGCGCTGGCGACCGAGGTCGTGGTGTTTCTGATGGCGGGCCGCTGGTTCGGCGGCGAGCGGAACGCGGCCTATTTTCTCGTCGCGGGAGGCATAGGCGCGGTCGTGCGCTGGATGCTGATGGCCGCCGACCTGCCCCCGACCGGCATTTTTCTCGCCCAGGCGCTGCATGGCGCCTCATGCGCGGCGGTGCAGATCGGTCCGGCCTATCTGCTCGCCGAGCTCGGCGGCAAGGAACGGCTCGCCCAATCGCAGGCGTGGCTCGCGGCGGCGATCGCCGGCGGAACCAGCCTGCTCACATTCTCGTCGGGCCCGCTCTATTCCGCGGCCGGCGAGCACGGCTATCTGGCGATGGCCGCGGTCGCTTTTGTCGGCCTTCTGCTCGCGGCCGCGGTCGTTCAGATCACTTCGGGTCATCGTGCGAAGGCCGAGCCGCTGGAGACTCGCGCCGACGCCGAGCCGGAGCGCAGCGGCGCCTGAGCCCTCTCTTACGAGAGGTCGCCCATGTGCTTTTGCGAGTAGAGCTGCACGCCGAGCTGCTTGATCAGCTCGAGCTGCGTCTCCAGGAAGTCGATATGACGCTCCTCGCTCTCGACGACCTCTTCGAACAGCAGCTTGCTGACGCGATCGTTGATCGACAGCGCATAGGCCGCAGCCTCGAGATAGAGCGCGCGGGCGTCGACTTCCGTGGCGAGGTCGAGGCGGATGATCTCCTCGACCGACTGGCCGATGCGCAGAGGATCGAGGCTCTGCATGTTCGGAAAGCCCTCGAGGAAGAGGATGCGATGCACGAATTTATCGGCGTGCTCCATCTCCTCGATGGATTCGTGACGCCACTTCTTGCCGAGCTCCTTGAAGCCCCAATTGTCGAGAATGCGATAATGCAGCCAATATTGATTGATCGCTGTCAGCTCGGCGCGGACGCCGCGGTTCAGATATTCGATGAGCTTCGCGTCACCGCGCATGTTGTTTCCCCTTCCGCCCGGCCAGAGCGGACCGGGTCAAGCAGCCAATTCGTCGGCGCGACAATTATCGCATTCGCCGGCTCCGCTGCAATGATCGGACGGAACCGCCGCATGTTGGTCGACGATCGCGCTGATGTTGCGCGCGCATCGGCCGCAGCGCGGCTCGCACCCCATATGCCGGAAAATCGCGCCGACGCTCGGCCGATCCGATCTTCCCCCGAGAGCTTCGCGGACTTGTCCGTCCGAAAGCACATTGCAAGAGCAGACGATCATCTCCGCACCTAGTTTGGAAAGGTTGTAAACTAGCTGTGATTTCAGTAGCTTATCGTACCGTTCCGGTTCTGGCTAGAGGCCTTTGTCGGCTTTCCGACAGCGGTCTCGGGGATCACGGAGACTTCGCAAATCGCGCGCCACGGCCATTCGGCCGCGCCAGATTATTTGTTGTGGATAAAAGACGCGGCAAGGCCTGGGGCGCGCTCGCGCCCGGCTCTTTTGAAAATCTTTCGCGTCAAGAAAGGCTTCAGACGAATCTTCGCGCCGAATCTTCGCGCCTCGAACGGAAGGGCAGGATCCGATGTCAGATCTCGCAGACCTTTTTCCCGGCTTCGCCTCGCATTGGATCGACGCGCCCGCCGGCTCCATTTTCGTCCGCTCCGCCGGATCGGGGCCGCCGCTGCTGCTGCTGCACGGCTTCGGCGAGACTCATGTCGCCTTTGCGAAGCTCGCGCCGCGGCTCGCCGAGCGCTTCTTCGTCGTCGCCATGGATTTGCGCGGCTATGGCTGGTCCTCCGCGCCGGCGAGCGAGAAGGGCGAGGCCTATACGAAGCGCGCGCAGGGCGAGGACGTCATCGCTGTGATGGAGAAGCTCGGCCATGTGCGCTTCTCGCTCGTCGGCCATGATCGCGGCGCGCGCGTCGGCTTCCGCCTGGCGCTCGACCATCCGGGACGGCTGGAGAAGCTCGCTCTGCTCGACATAGCCCCGCTCGAGGAATCGCTCGGCGACGCCGGTCTTCTGCGCGTCGGTCGCGCGCGTCTGCTGTCGCAGCCGGCGCCAAAGCCCGAGCAATTGATCGGCCTCGATCCGAAAGGCTTTCTCGCCGATACGCTGGCGAGCGGAACCAAGAGTGGAACGCTCGACGTTTTCGATCCGCGCGCGCTCGCCCATTATCGCGCGGCTTTCGACGAACCCTCGCGCATTCACGCCTTTTGCGAGGATTTTCGCGCCGGCGCGGGCGTGGACCGCGAGCTCGACCTCGCCGATCGCGCCTCCGGCGAGAAGATCGTCGTCCCCACTCTGGCGCTATGGGGCGCAGCGAGCTTTTCCGGCCAGGGCGAGGCGTTGCTCGCGCAATGGCGCGAATGGGCGGAGGATCTTCGCGGCGTCGAGATCGACAGCGGCCATTATCTCGCCGAGGAGGCGCCGGAGGCGACGCTCGCCGCGCTCGAAGCGTTTCTGTGAGCGGTATCGGCTTCAGCGTCGCTGTTGCGCTCGGCGGCGGCGGCGCGCGCGGCCTCGCGCACATCGCCGTGCTGGAGACGCTGGACGAATTGGGAGTGCGCCCCTGCGCCATCGCCGGCGCGTCGATCGGCGCGATCATCGGCGCCGCTTACGCCGCGGGCTTTTCCGGCGCGGAGCTGCGCGCCCATGCGGAGGCGACATTCCGCAATCGCGTTCGCCTCGCGCGCCGGCTGCTGCGCTCGCGGGCGCGTCGGCGGGGGCGCACCTTCTCCGATCTCGCGCATCCGGCGCTCATCGATGCGGAGCGTTTTCTCGATTCCTTCTGGCCGCAGGGAATGCCGCAGACTTTCGAGGAGCTGCAAATTCCCTTCATCGCCGTGGCGACGGATTTTCGCCTGCGCCGCGCGGCCGCCATTTCCTCCGGCCCGCTGCGCCCGGCCGTCGGCGGCTCCATGGCGATTCCAGGTCTCGTGCGGCCGGTCGCCTATGGCGACAGCTATCTGATCGACGGCGGCCTCGTCGATCCGCTGCCTTACGATCACCTCGCCGGCCGCGCCGATATCGTGCTCGCCGTCGACGTCTCCGGCGCCGCGAGCGGGCGTCCGCGCAATCGGCCGCCCTCGCCGATCGAGACGATCGTCGTCGCCAGCCAGATCATGATGAACGCGATCAGCGAGCGCATGATCGAGGAGAGCCCGCCCGACGTTCTGATCTCGCCCGCGGTCAATCAATATCTCGCGCTCGATCTCTTCAAGGCCAAGCGCATCTTCGAGGCGGGCGACGCCTGCCGCGCGCAGGTGATCGAAGGATTGCAGAGCGCCGCCGCGCGGCTTTCGCTTCAGCGCCGCGCCTGAAAAAAGGCGCGCAGCAATTCGGCCGCCTCGCTCTCGCGCAAGCCGCCATAGACCTCCGGCGCATGATGGCAGGTCTTCAGCGAGAAGAAGCGCGCCCCATGATCGACGCCGCCGCCTTTCGGATCTTCCGCGGAGTAATAGAGCCGCCGAATGCGCGCGAAGGAGATCGCCGCCGCGCACATGGCGCAGGGCTCGAGCGTGACATAGAGATCGCAATCGACGAGCCGCTCGCTCCCGAGCGCCGCGCAGGCGGCGCGTATGGCGAGCATCTCCGCATGAGCCGTGGGGTCCTTGTCGCGCAAGGTGCGATTGCCCACGACCGCGATGATCTCGCCATTGCGCGCTATAGCCGCGCCGACGGGCACCTCATTGGCGGCGAAGGCTTCGCGCGCGGCGTCGAAGGCGGCGGTGAGGGGGTCGGTCATTCGCCCTGTTCGCTTCGTCTCGCGCCAAATGGGCGCCATAGGGCTCTCGTCGGCCGAGCGGGCCGAATATCGAGCACGGCCCGACGCGAATCAAGCGGTTGAATTGCCGCCCGCCCGATCGGCTGCTTGAATTTATAGTTCAAAGAGCTATAGTTTGTAGAACTATGGGGCCGTGGTGCGCGTCTTCAAAATCAGATGGTTTGCGCGGTTCGCCCGCAGCGAGCGGATCGACGACGAGAGCTTGAGCGACGCGATCGGGCGCGCCGCGCGCGGCCTCATCGACGCTGATTTGGGCGGCGGCCTCATCAAGCAGCGCGTCGCCAGACGGGGCCGAGGACGTTCCGGCGGCTATCGCATGATCATCGCCTTTCGCGTCGAGGAGCGCGCTGTTTTTCTTTACGGCTTCGCCAAGAACGAAAGGGAAAATATCGAGCCGGACGAATTGGAGGATTTGCGCCTCGTGGCGCGCGGATGGCTCGAAGCGACATCGGAACGCATCGAGGCGGCTCTCGAGGATGGAGCAATTCAGGAGGTGCGACATGACAAAGAAAGCGACGCCTAGCGAGGCTACGAGCCGTTTGCGTGAGGCCATTCTCGAAACCGCGGGAGACATGCGCCGCCTCGGAATCATGGACGAGGCGAGTCATGCGAAGATCACATTGCGTCAGCTGGACAAGGACCGCGCGCCTGCGCCCGCGCCGTTCACGGGCGAGGAAATCCGCGATCTCCGCGAGAAGGCGCGGTTGAGCCAAGCGGTCTTCGCCCGCTATCTCAACCTTACGGTGGGCTATGTCTCTCAGCTCGAGCGCGGCGCAAAACGGCCGAGCGGCCCCGCGCTCGTTCTGCTCGACCTCATCCGCCGCAAGGGCATAGAAGCGATCTTCTAGACCGGCGTCCCCTCAATCCCCGCCGGTCCATTCCACCTCCGCGCCGAGCATTCGCAAATTCTCGACGAAGCGCGGATGCGCGCGCTTGATCGGCGTCGCGTTGTGGATCATCGAGCGCCCTTCGATGCTCGCCGCCAGCATCAGCAGAGCGATGGCGACGCGGATGATATAGGGGCTCTCCACCTGCGCGGGGACCAGCGGCTTGCCGCCGAAGGCGATCAGCCGATGCGGGTCCGACAGAAACACATGCGCGCCGAATTTGGAGAGCTCGCCGGTCCAGCCCAGCGCGCCGTCATAGACCTTGTTCCAGAACATCACGCTGCCCTCGGCCTTGACGCCGAGCGCGATGAAGATGGGCAAAAGATCGACCGGCAGATAGGGCCAGGGCGCCGCCTCCACCTTTTGCAGCACATTGCGGGTGAAGGGCTCGGCCACTTTCAGCGGGCCATTGGCCTTGGTCTTGGACCAGCCGTCCTCATGGACGACATGCACGCCGAATTTCGCGAAAGTGCGGTCGATCAGCGGAAATTGATCGGGCGCGGAATTCTTCACCTCGACGCCGCCGCCGGTGATCGCGCCCAGAGCCAGAAAGGTCGCGACCTCGTGGAAGTCTTCCGTGAGATGGAACTCGCCGCCGGAGAGCGAATCGACCCCGTCTATGGTGAGCTGCGAGGTGCCGATGCCGGAGATGCGCGCGCCGAGCGTCTCCATGAAGGCGCAGAACTCCTGCACATGCGGCTCGGAGGCGGCGTTGTTGAGCTTGGACTGGCCGCTCGCCAGCGCCGCGCACAGCACGAAATTCTCCGTGGTGGTGACGGAGGCGTAGTCGAGCCAATGCCGCGTCGCGCGCAGTGGGCCGTCGGAGCGGATGACGAGCGAATCGTCGCTGCGCTCGATCGTCGCGCCGAAGGATTTCAGCACCTCAATATGCGGGTCGATCTCGCGCGCGCCGAGCGTGCAGCCCTTCACATCGTCCTCTATGCGGGCGACGCCGAAGCGCGCCAGCAGCGGCGGGGCCAGCATGATGGAGGAGCGCATCTCCGCCGGCAGGCGATGAATGGACGGATCGAAGCGCGTGTCCTCATGGCGCAGCTCGAGCAGGCCGGTCGCAAAATCCATCCGCACGTCGCTGCCGAGCGTGCGGAACAATTCGAGGATTTTCTTGACGTCGGTGATCTCCGGCACGCCATGGATGCGCAGCGGCTCTCTGGTCAGCAGCGTGGCGCAGAGAATGGGCAGCACGGCGTTCTTATTCGCGGAAGGGATGATCCTGCCGCTGAGCGGACGTCCGCCATGCACGATCAGATGAGCCATACCGCCTCCAGACGTCTGTTGCTTCTATGCGCCGAAATAGGGGACCGCGGCCGGCTTTCGCGGGGCAGCGGGGGACTCCCTACGTGGATTCGAGGCCATAACTCGGATTCATGGCGAATGACGAGTGAAAAAGCGGCCGTCGCGCCTTTCTCTTTGGCCCCGCGACCTGCTATCAGGGCGCGATGACCGACAAAAAGCCAGAAAGACCCGCCCGCCGTAAGGACGGCGGCGACCAGCTGCCGCGTCGCCGCGCCCCGGCCAAGAAACCGGCCTCGGCCGAGCCCGCCGCCGCCAGCGCCTTCGAGGGCGAGCGCATCGCCAAGGTCATGGCGCGCGCCGGCGCGTGCTCGCGCCGCGACGCCGAGATCTGGGTCACGGAAGGGCGCGTCTCCGTCAATGGCCGCGTGCTGGACAGCCCCGCCTTCAATGTGCAGGAGGGCGACCGCATAGAGGTGGACGGCCAGCCGCTCGCCGAGCGTGAGCCGACGCGCTTGTTTCTGTTCCACAAGCCGGCCGGCCTCGTCACCAGCGCCAAGGACCCGGAAGGGCGCGAGACCGTCTTCGGCTTCCTCGAGGAGCGCTTTCCTGATTTGCCGCGCCTCGTCAGTGTCGGGCGGCTCGACATCAATACGGAAGGCCTGCTGCTGCTGACCAATGACGGCGGTCTCGCGCGCACGCTCGAGCTTCCGGCGACGGGCTGGACGCGCCGCTATCGCGTGCGCGCCCATGGCGAGATCGACCAGGCGCGATTGGACGAATTGAAGAAGGGCGTCACCGTCGACGATGTCGATTACGCGCCGATCGACGCCAAGCTCGATCGCGTGCAGGGCGCCAATGTCTGGATCAGCATGGCGCTGCGCGAGGGCAAGAATCGCGAGATCAAGCGCGTGCTCGAGCATTTGGGACTCGACGTCAATCGGCTGATCCGCATCTCCTTCGGCCCCTTCCAGCTCGGCGAGCTGGAGGAGGGCGTCGTCGAGGAGGTGCGGCTGAAGACGTTGCGCGAGCAGCTCGGCAAGGGCTTGGCCGAGCTGGCCGGCGTCGATTTTTCGTCGTCGCGCCGCGACTCGGACGAGCCGCCGCATGTCGCCGCCGAAGAGGCGCGCCAGCGCGCCAAGACGCGCACGCGCAAGCATGTCACGACCCTGCGCGCCGAGCGCGAGGAGACGCGCGGCAAAGGCCCGCGCGCCCGCATAGAGCGCGCCGCCACCAGCGACCGCAAGGGGCGCGCCGTGCCGGTGGAGAAGATCGTGCCCGTGCGCCGCGCCGAGGAGCCGGCGACGACGCGCAACGCCCGCCGCTTCCGCGCCGAGAGGGCCGAGGGCGAGGAGAGACCCGCGCGCGTCGCCGGAGAGCGCAAGGAGCGTTTCGAGCGGGGCGAGCGCGCCCCTCGGCGCGAGGGCGAAGGACGTCCGCCGCGTCGCGAGGGCGGTGCTGCGCGTCCGCGCGCCGGCGAACGGACCGAGCGTTTCGATCGCGGCGAGCGTCGCGGCTCGAGCTTCGGCGCCGGCGACGGGCCGCGCCGTGAACGCGCGCCGCGTCGCGAGGGCGAGGGTCGCCCGCTCCGGCGTGAAGGAATGCCGGCGCGCGCCGCATCGGGCGAGCGGACGGAGCGTTTCGATCGCGGTGAGCGTCGCGGCTCGAGCTTCGGCGCCGGCGATGGGCCGCGCCGCGAGCGGGCGCCGCGTCGTGAGGGCGAGGGTCGTCCGCCCCGGCGTGAAGGAATGCCGGCGCGCGCCGCATTGGGCGAGCGGACGGAGCGTTTCGATCGCGGTGAGCGTCGCGGCTCGAGCTTCGGCGCTGGCGATGGGCCGCGCCGCGAGCGGGCGCCGCGTCGTGAGGGCGAGGGGCGTCCGCCGCGTCGGGATGGCGCGGAGCAGCGTCCGCGCGCCGAACGCACGGAGCGTTTCGACCGCGGCGAGCGTCGCGGGTCGAGCTTCGGCGCTAGCGATGGGCCGCGCCGCGAGCGCGCGCCGCGTCGTGAGGGCGAGGAGCGTCCGCCGCGTCGCGAGGGAGCGGCCGCCCGTGCGCCCTCTGGCGAGCGTTTCGAGCGTGGCGAGCGCAAGAGCTTCGGCGCCGGCAAGACGTCCGGCTCCGGCAAGAGCTTCGGCGAACGCAAGAGCTTCGGCGCGGGCAAGAGCTTCGCAGGCAATGGCGCCGGTAAGCGTTTCGACTCCGGCGACGCGCCGCGGGGCGAGCGCGCGCCGCGCAA
Organism: Methylosinus sp. RM1; assembly: GCF_011378635.1. Lineage (NCBI taxonomy): Bacteria > Pseudomonadati > Pseudomonadota > Alphaproteobacteria > Hyphomicrobiales > Methylocystaceae > Methylosinus > Methylosinus sp. RM1. The sequence continues at coordinate 40,447 of NZ_WOVC01000012.1, read as the reverse complement.
GGCGGGTGAGGGCCGCTCGCCGCGTCGTGACGGGGATGCGCGTCCGCCGTCGGGCGAGCGTCGCGGTCCGCCGCGGAGCGGCGCGGGCAAAGGGCCGGGCAGAGGCGGGCCGGCTGGCAAAGGTCCTGGCAAGGGGCCGCGCAAGCCCGGCGCCGCGCCGCGCAAGCCGCGCTAGCCCATGCGCATCGTCGCCGGCAGCTTTCGCGGCCGCGTGCTGAAGACGCCGCAATCGCAGGCGATCCGTCCCACTTCGGATCGCCTGCGCGAATCCGTTTTCGACATTCTCGCCCATGCCTATGACGATCCGGTTCCGGGCGCGCGCGTCGTCGATCTCTTCGCCGGCACGGGCGCGCTCGGCCTCGAGGCCTTGTCGCGCGGCGCTGCGAAAATCCTCTTCATCGACGATGGCGCGGAGGCGCGCGCGCTGCTGCGCGCCAATGTCGAGGCGCTGGGCGCGGGCGGCGTGACGCGCGTTTTTCGGCGTGACGCGACCAAGCTCGGCCTCGCGCCGCCGGGCGAACTGTTCACTCTGGCTTTTCTCGATCCTCCCTATGGGCGCGATCTTGCGACGCGCGCGCTGCGCTCGCTGATCGACGGCGGCTGGCTCGCCGAGGGCGCGCTGATCGTCATCGAAGAGGCGGTGGATGCGTCCCTCGCTCTGCCCGAGGGAATCATCGAGCAAGAGCGCCGCCGCTACGGCGACACGCAGATCGTCATCGCGCGATGCGTCAGAATGGATTCCACGTCGCTTCCGGCGTGAATTTCAAATAGCCGAGATTGAGGCCGAGGCGCGCGCCGACGCCCGCCCGGATCGGGGCGATGACGACGCCGTCCGCCGTGAGCTCGGTGAAGCCCAATCCGCCGACCAGATAGGCGGAGCCGGCGACGCCGCCGAAGCGGGTGAAGATCGCATCGACGGAAGGCAGATTATAGACGAGCATCATGGTGCGGTCGCCATTGGCGCCGGCGTCGAAGCCGAGCGACGGACCTTGCCAATAGACGCGCCGCTGGCCGGCGTTGCGCGTGTACATCACGCCCTCGCCATAGCGCAGGCCGCCGACGAAGGCGCCCGAGCCTTCCTGTCCCAGCACATAGGCGTTGGGGCGGCCCCAGCGCCGCGCCATCTGCTCGACGCCCTGCGCGAGATCGCGCGCTATCGAGCCGAAGAAGCGATGGCCGTTGCGCACCACCTCGTCGCCGGACATGGGCTCGGGTCTGGGTTCCGGCCGCTCGCCATAGGCGCGCGCGGGCGTGAGCGGCGACAGAGCGGCTGCCGCGGCGAGCGCGAGCATCTCTCTGCGAGTCGAATGAGCGGCGCGCATCACGAAAACCCCCGTTGCGGCGAATGCGAATCAGTCCGCTGAAGTTTGGATGCGATCGTGTCGCGCCTGTGGCGCCTCGGCGGCTCTTCTTCGCGAGACGAAGAATCTCCCCGCGGCCTTAACAAAGTCTTGCAGCGGCGGGATCGCCGAATGCGATGAAAGGCCCGTTGCGATAGGAGGCCTCCGCCTTGCCATAGGCGAGCGGCCTGCCGGAAGGATCGACGACGCCGCCGCCGGCAGCCCGCAGCACGGCGTCGCCTGCCGCCGTATCCCATTCCATCGTCGGGCCGAAGCGTGGATAGAGATCGGCTGCGCCCTCCGCCAGAAGGCAGAATTTGATCGAGGAGCCGACATCGCGCGTCGCGGCGACGCGATGCGTCGCGAGAAAGGCCTTCGTCTCTGCGTCGAGATGCGAGCGGCTGACCAGCGCCATCGGCCCTTCCACGGGGAGCGCGCGCACGCGCAACGGGCGCCAGGCCGCGCGCTCCGGCGCCGGCCGGCCGGGCTGAGCGTCGGCGGCGAAGGCGCGCGCGCCGGCGAACCATAATCGCCCGCGCGCCGGGGCGAAGACCGCGCCGGCGCGCGGCGTCCTCGCGACGACGAGGCCGATATTGATCGTGAACTCGCCGCTGCGCGCCAGAAACTCGCGCGTGCCGTCGAGCGGATCGACGAGCAGGAAAGTCTCGGCGCGGGCGAATTGCGCGCCCGCGGCGGCGGCCTCTTCCGCGACGATGGGAACGCCCGGCAGCAACTCGGCGAGACGCTGCGCGAGAAAAGCTTCGATTCGCTCGTCCGCCTCGCAGACCGGGCTGGCGTCCTTCTTCGCGCGCGCCTCTATCGCCGGCGCGGCGAGAACCTCCATGGCGATAGCGCCGGCGCACGTCGTCAGATCGGCGAAGGCGGCCGCGAGCGCATCGAAATCCGCGTCTTTCTCGAGCCGCACGCCGTCAAAACTCCACATCGCCGCGTCGCTCGACGAGAGCGGCCTCGCTCGTCTCTTCCGCGCGCAGATCGTCGACGCGTCCCGCAGGCGGTCCGCGCCGCGCCGCCTCCACCAGCGCTCGCAGCGCGCCCTGCGGCCCGGCGGCGACGATCTCCACCGCGCCATCGTTGCAATTGCGCGCCCAGCCGGCGAGCGCGAGCCGTCCGGCCTCCCGCGCCACAAAGGCGCGAAAGCCGACGCCCTGCACGCGGCCGCGCACGATGATGCGGAAAACGCGTCGCGCCTCGCTCATTGCGCGGACTCGACGGCGATATTGTCGATGAGCCGCGTCGCGCCGAGCTTGGCGGCGCCGAGCAGGCGGATCGGCCCGTCATGCCGGCGGGCGACGCGCGCCAGAGTCTCGGCGTGGCGCGCCTCGAGATAATCGATGAGGAATCCCTCGGCGGCGACTTGCTCGCGCGCCTCGCCCATCACATGGCCGATCGGCTCGCCATCGGCGATGCGCCGCGCGGCCTCGGTCAATGCGCGATGCAGCACAGGGGCGATGCGCCGCTCCTCGGCCGTAAGATAGATGTTGCGCGAGGACATTGCGAGCCCGTCCGCCTCCCGCAAAGTGGGCGCGCCGACGATCTCCGCGCGCAGGTCGAGATCGCGCGCCAGGCGCTTTATCACCAGCAATTGCTGATAATCCTTCTCGCCGAAGACGGCGACGTCGCAATCGGCCTGATTGAGCAGCTTGGCGACGACGAGCGCGACGCCGGCGAAATGCGTCGGCCGGAAATGATCCTCGAGATCGGCGACCGCCGGCCCGCCCACCGCGACCGTGGTGGAAAAGCCCGGCGGATACATCTCCTCCACCGCCGGCGCATAGCAGAGATCGGCCGCAACGCTCGCGAGCTTCTCGACATCGGCCGCGAGCGTGCGCGGATAGCGGTCAAAATCCTCGCCTGCGGAAAATTGCGTGGGATTGACGAAGACCGAGGCCATCACGCGATCGGCGCGCCGGCGCGCCTCCTCCACCAGAGCGAGATGGCCCTTGTGCAGCGCGCCCATTGTGGGGACGAAGCCGACGCGCTCGCCGCGCGCGCGCCATTGCGCGACACGCTCGCGCAGCTCGGCCAGCGTATGGACGGTGGGAACGGGAAAAGCGCTCATCTTCGGCTCATCCTCTGCTGCGCATTGGGCGCATGGCTCTCCAGAAAGGCGATATAGGCGCTCGGCAGGCCGAGCGCGCGCGCCGAGGCGACGATATTCTCGACATAGCCCGGCGCCGCCGGCCCCTCGCGCGTCGCGGTTCCGATATAGACGAGCGCTCGCGCCGAGCCCACCGGCGCGCGCAGCACCGGCTGCACGACCTTGCGGTAGAGCCGGCGGCCGATCTCCTCGTAACGGTCGAGCGCCGGCACATCCGCCACGGCGAGGTCATAGAGCAGGCCATGGACCTGCGCCCGCGCATCTGGCGCGACAGTGGCGTAGCCAGTCTCCAGAATGGCAAAACGATAGCGCGCCAGCCGGCCGAGGCCGAGCGGCCGCGAATGGGGACAGCGGACGGCCATTGCGGCGACGTCCATATTGGCGCCATAGGCGAAATAGAGAGGCATGTGGTCTTTCCGTGCGGCGGGCGGACCTTAGCGCATAGCGCCGCCGCGAGCGAGGCGCCGGCGCGCCCCTCGCCGAAAAGAAAAAGAGCCCGGCCTGCGCCGGGCTCCCAACCGAGAGCGGCCCCTGGGAATTAACCGCCCTCATCGACTATTCTCAGCGTTGGATGCAGTTTTAGAAATGCGTCGAATCGACGCGAGGGCGAGAAGGGAAGACGGAATGGACGAGTTCGAAGGCGGCTTTCTGCGCAACACGGCGATCGGCCTCGTCCTGGCTCTGGCGGCGGCGATCGTCTATGTCTGGTTCCGCTAGACGCGCGGCCGGTTGACGCGCGGTCATAGAGAAGCGATAGGCTTCGCCGCGAGTCCGGTCCGGCTCCGGGTTCGGAAGGGTGGCCGAGTGGTTTAAGGCAGCGGTCTTGAAAACCGCCGTGGGGGAAACTTCACCGTGGGTTCGAATCCCACCCCTTCCGCCAGTTCGATGCCTCGCTGCAGGGTGCGCGAATGGAAGCTGTTCGTTCGAGTCCGAGCGTCGGCGCATTTTTCCGGGTCGCCATCGTTCAGGACGGCGGTAGCGAGTTCTGGAACCAATTTGCTCTTGCCTCAGAGACCTTTGACGTCAGGTAAGCGATTCCTAAATTCGCACATACGACGGGACTGACGTTCTGGATCGGTTTTCCAAAGTGCATGTTCGGCGGTAGATAAATGATGCCACGATCTTTAACCGCTATTAGCCGCACTTCACCGGGGGTAAAGCCAATACGGAGTTGGCTAAGCGTTTCCCTATCTCCAATTATTCTCATGCCATCATGGCCAGATCGTATTTCAAGACGTTTGATATGCAGAGGTTTTCCTGGTTCGCTGTTAAGCGTCACGTTTCCTGGTTCCTGACTGGTAATCCTTTCAATTCCATGTTCCGCTGCGTTTCTGGCGTGCAGAAGGTATCTCAATAGCTCATCTGAACTACGCTCGTTTGATATTCTGTCAAACCAGCCTTTGGCGCTTCCAAGCTCGGTCGCCTTTTTTAAGCGTGTGTACACGCCATTCTGCGCTATCAGAAATTCTTCCCAGAGCAAAGCAAGTTGATCTAAAGTTTTGGCTGCTTCCATATCCCTGAGCTTTCTATTAGCATGATTTAATTTCTCGATTGCCGCAGAAAATGCCTTTTCATCCATTCGAACGATCCCAAGGTCATCAAGGTCAGTGCGCGGAAATATATCAGCCGCCCCAAACGTGTGGAACAAAATCATGCCCGGCTCCGCCCCCCACGCCGAAACGCCTGCGGCGGCTGCCCATAAACGCGCAGAAACGCGCGTCGCATTCGTTCTGGATCGTGAAAGCCGCTGTCGCGCGCGATTTGCTCGATCGCGTCGGCGCCGCTCTCCAGCGCGCTCTTCGCTCGGTCGAGCCGCAGGCGCTCGATTGCCTTGGCGGGCGTCGCGCCGGTCGCGCGGGAGAAAGCGCGCGCGAAATTGCGTGGGCTCATCCCGGCCTGCGCGGCCAGCTCCTCCACGGTGAGGCGTTGGCGGAGACGCTCGCTCGCCCAGCGCAGCAGCGTCGCGAATTTGTCCGGCTTTCTCTCCAATTCCAGCAGCGCGGAAAATTGCGATTGCCCGCCGGGGCGCCGATGATAGACGACGAGCTGCTGCGCCACGGCGCGCGCGACATCCTCGCCGAGATCGTCGTCGATCATCGCCAGCGCGAGATCGATCCCCGCGGTGATTCCGGCGGAGCTCCAGATCGGCCCGTCGCGCACGAAGATCAAATCCGGCTCCAGCCGAACCTTCGGAAAGCGCCTTTGAAAATCGCCGCTGCGGCTCCAATGCGTCGTCGCTCTGCGGCCGTCGAGCAGCCCGGCCGCCGCCAACACATAGGCGCCCGAGCACACGCTCGCCACGCGTCGCGCGCGCGTCGCTGCGCGGGCGACGAAAGCCAGCGTCTTTCTGTCCGTGGCGGCGCCGCGCGTGCCGAGGCCTCCGGCGATCAGCAGCGTGTCGCAACGTCGCGCGGCGGCGAAGCCTCCGGCCGCGATGGCGACGCCGGAAGAGGAGCGCACCAGGCCCGGAGCGGCGGCGATCGTCCGTAGCGCATAGGCGCCGGGGACGATGCGCGCGGCGATCTCGAATGCGGCGATCGGACCAGCGGCGTCGAGAATCTGAAAATCCTCGAAGATCAGCAGAGCGATGATCCGCGCGCTCATGGCTTTATCTGAAAAAGTGGGAAAACCGTCATTTGAGACAGAGCCTAGCGGCGCTACTCTGCCTTCGTCAACAAGGGGAGGCTCGCAATGTCGGACCAAAGCTTTCGCATCGTCTTCGCGATTTTTCCGCGTCTCACCCAGCTCGATTTCACCGGGCCTTTCGAGGTGCTGTCGCGACTGCCCGGCGCGGAGGTCGTCGTCGCCTCGCGCGAGGGCGGGGCCGTCGCTTCCGACACGGGGCTCGAATTCGGCTCGACGCGCGCGCTCGCCAGCGTGGAGCGCTGCGATCTCTTGTGCGTTCCCGGCGGTCCCGGCGTCGAGGCGGCGTCGGTCGATCGCGAATATTTGGAGCAGATCGCGCGGCTCGCGGAAGGCGCGCGCTATGTGACCTCGGTTTGCAACGGCTCGCTGCTGCTCGGCGCCGCCGGCCTGCTGCGCGGCAAGCGCGCCGCCTGCCATTGGGCCTGGCGCGATCTTCTGCCATTGTTCGGCGCCATTCCAGACGCCGCGCGCGTCGTGCGCGACGGCCGCATCGTCACCGGCGGCGGCGTGACGGCGGGCATTGATTTCGCTTTGACGCTCGCAGCCGATATCGCCGGCGAGCAATTCGCGCGCGCGATCCAATTGTCCATCGAATATGCGCCGGCGCCGCCGTTCGACAGCGGGCGCCCGGAGACGGCGGGCGAAGCGCTGGTCGAATTCGTGTCGCCGCGTTTCGCCGAGCGAAAGGCGCGCTTTGCGGCCTTGCATGGCTGAGCGCGGCGCGGCTTTTGCGGTGCGGCTTTCTGTGATCTATCGAGCGCTTCTGTCGCCGCAATGGATGCGCCTATGACCGCCGCCGCCACGCCTGCGCATGTCGTCATCGACGGCTTTCTCGGCGCGGCGCGCGCAGGCGAGCTGATGCAATTCGCGCTGGCGCATGAGAGCGAATTTTCGCAATCGCGTTTCTACACGGCCGAGCGCGCGGCGCGCGTCGATACGTCGGTGCGTGATTCTTCGCATCTTCTCGAGCTCGGCCCGCTGCGCGCGGCTTTCGCCGCGTCTGTCGATGTGGTCCTCGCGCGTCTGACGCACGAGCTGAATGTTTGTCTGCTCTCGGAAACGAAAAAAGAGATCGAGATGGTGCGCTATGGCGACGGCGGCTTTTTCAAGCGCCACGCCGATGCGCCGCCGCGACCGGACGGACACGACAGCGTGCGGGTTCTCACGCTCGTCTATTATTTTCACGCGCTGCCACAGCGCTTCGAAGGCGGCGCGCTGCGGCTCTCTTCGCCGGATGGCTTTGCGGACATAGCGCCGGTCTATGATCGTCTCGTCGCTTTTGCCTCGGCCGCGTTTCACGAGGTGCGTCCGACGCGCTGCGCGAGCGCCTTTGCCGATGGGAGATTTTCGATCAATTGCTGGGTGAGGCGGGCGCGCGAAGGGCAGTCCCCCTCGCCATCATGCTGAGGAGGTCGCGAAGCGACCGTCTCGAAGCACGAGGGCGAACTCCAGAAGGCGGCGCTGACGGTTTCCTCGTCCTTCGAGACGGCGGCTGCGCCGCCTCCTCAGGATGAGGAAACCTCAACCCGATTTTTCTCGAGGTCCGGCGCAGCTTTCTTTCTTGGTCGGCTTGGAACAGGCAGAGCGCGAGATAGGCGGACTATTAAAAGAAGTTCCTTGTATGTTCTCATACCCCCTCGCGCTCCCCCTCGCGAATCGCTAAAATCCCTTCCATGGCCAAATCCGATGATCTCTTCGGCGGCGCCCCGCGCAAGCCGGCCGCCGCTCCCGCCGCGAAAGCGCCCAAGGCGCCGGCGGAATATGACGCCGCCTCCATCGAGGTGCTCGAGGGGCTGGAGCCGGTCCGGCGGCGGCCGGGCATGTATATCGGCGGCAAGGACGAGGCCGCCATGCATCACCTCTTCGCGGAGGTGCTGGACAATGCGATGGACGAGGCCGTCGCCGGCCACGCCAGCTTCATAGAGGTCACGCTCGAGCCGGAGGGCTGGCTCACCGTCGTGGACAATGGCCGCGGTTTTCCGATCGATCGACACCCCCGGTTTCCGGACAAGACCGGGCTCGAAGTCGCTATGACCATGCTGCACGCCGGCGGCAAATTCGACTCGGGGGCCTATCAAACCTCCGGCGGCCTGCACGGCGTCGGCGTGTCCGTGGTCAACGCCCTGTCGGAGAGGGTCGAGGTCGAGGTGGCCAGAGAGCAGCAGCTCTATCGTCAGGTCTTCTCGCGCGGCCTCGTCGCCAGCAAGTTCGAAAAGCTCGGCCGCATCGCCAATCGCCGCGGCACCAAGGTGCGCTTCAAGCCGGACGCGGACATCTTCGGCCCGGCGACGCATTGGCGGCCGGCGCGGCTGTTCCGCATGTCGCGCTCCAAGGCCTATCTCTTCGGCGGCGTCGAGATTCGCTGGCGCTGCGCTCCGGCGCTGATCGAGCCGGGCTCGGATGTGCCGGCCGAGGCGGTGCTGCGTTTCCCCGGCGGCTTGCGCGACTATCTCGCGCGCGAGACCGAGGGCAAGGAGCTGGTCGCCGATCAGCCCTTCGTCGGCAAGGTGCAGCGCGAGGGCGGCCATGGCTCGCTCGAATGGGCCATTGCCTGGTTCGCCAATGAGGATGGTTTTTCCCATTCCTATTGCAACACGATTCCGACGCCGGACGGCGGCACGCATGAGGCGGGCTTTCGTCTCGCTCTGCTGCGCGGCTTGAAGGATCACGCCGAGCGTATCGGCCAGGCCAAGCGCGCCGCCAATGTGACGGCCGAGGACCTCATGGGCCAATCGGCGGCGATGATCTCCGTCTTCATTCGCGAGCCGGAGTTTCAGGGGCAGAACAAGACGCGGCTGATGAATGTCGAGGCCTCACGCCTCGTCGAAGGCGCGGTGCGCGACGCTTTCGATCATTGGCTCGCCGGCGCGCCGTCGCAGGCGACCAAGCTGCTCGATTTCGCGGTTGAGCGCTCCGAGGAGCGGCTTCGCCGACGCGCCGAGAAGGAGCAGGCGCGTAAATCCCCGACGCGCAAATTGCGCCTGCCGGGCAAGCTCGCCGATTGCACCAATACATCGTCGCAAGGCTCGGAGATTTTCATCGTCGAGGGCGATTCCGCCGGCGGCTCCGCCAAGGCCGCGCGCGATCGCGCCAGCCAGGCCGTGCTGCCTCTGCGCGGCAAGATTCTCAATGTCGCCTCGGCGGGACGCGAGAAGCTCGCCGCCAATCAGCAGCTCGCCGATCTGGTGCAGGCGCTCGGCTGCGGAATCGGCTCGCATTATCGCGACGAGGATTTGCGCTACGACAAGATCATCGTGATGACCGACGCCGATGTCGACGGCGCGCATATCGCTTCGCTGCTCATCACTTTCTTCTTTCGGCAAATGCCCAAGCTCATCGACGGCGGCCATCTCTATCTCGCCGTGCCGCCGCTGTATAAGCTCACGCAAGGCGCCAAGACCGTCTATGCGCGCGACGACGCGCATCGCGACGAGCTGGTGAAGAAAGTGCTGACCGGCAAGGGCAAGATCGAGACGAGCCGCTTCAAAGGCCTCGGCGAGATGATGCCGGCTCAGCTCAAGGAAACGACGATGGACGCCAGGAAGCGCACACTGCTCAAGGTCGTGATCGCCGGCGAGGAGCGTGAGGAGACCGCCGATTGCGTCGAGCGGCTGATGGGCGCTAGGCCCGAGGCGCGCTTCGCCTTCATTCAGGAGCGCGCCGCTTTCGCCACGGAATTGGATGTTTGACGGGAACCGTGGATCGGACCACGGCGTTTCCTCTCTCGCATATCGGGGCGCGATCGATGAGTCGCGCGATTTTGAAATGATTTTCTCGCCCGCCGACGGCCGTTGGGCTATGGTTCGCGCCACTCGAAGCGGGCGGCGGGCGTCGAGGGACCGATCTTGACGGACATCGACAGCAAGAGCGAGGCGTCCGCGCCGCAGCGGGCGGATGATCGCGACGCCGCGCTGGCGCTCGAGCGAATGCGCATGGCGCTGGATGCGAGCCTCACCGGAATTTGGGATTGGGATCTCGTCACCGGCGAGGTGCATCTCGACGAGCGGGTGCGCGCGCTCTGGGCTTTGCCGGAAGGCGCGCCCGGAAGCTTCGAGATTTTCCGCAATGCGATGCACAAGGACGACAAGGCGCAGACGCGCGAGGCGGCGCCCGCCGCGCTCGATCCGGGCCAGCTCGGCGATTACGAGGCGGAGTATCGCATCATCGGCCAGACCGATGGCGTCGAGCGCTGGATCGCAGTGCGCGGCCGCACCTTTTTCGAGGGCGGACGCGCCGCGCGCATCATCGGCACGGCGCGCGACATCACCGATCGCAAGCGGCGCGAGGATCATGTCCATGTGCTGCTGCGCGAGCTGGTGCATCGCTCCAAAAATCTTCTCGCCGTGGTGCAGGCCATGGCGCGGCAGACGGCGGCGGGCGCGCCTTCGCTCGCCGATTTCCAGCGCAAATTCGCCGCGCGCCTGCAGGCGCTCTCCATGGCGCATGATCTTCTCGTCTCGCAGGATTGGCATGGCGCGTCGATGCCGGAGCTGGTGCGCGCGCAATTGTCCTATTGTCTCGACGCCGGCTGCGTCGAGGAGCAGACGCGCGCCGGCGGCCCCGATCTGATGCTGAAGCCGGAGGCGGCGCAGAATATCGGCCTCGCGCTGCACGAGCTCGCCGTGAATGCGCTGACGCATGGCGCGCTGTCACAGCCGGAGGGGCGCATCGAATTGCATTGGCGCATCGACGATGCGCGTTTTGTGGTGGAGTGGCGCGAGTTCGGCGGCCCGCCGGCGGCGCCGGAGCAGATGCGCGAGGGCTTCGGCCATAAGGTGATCAAGCGCCTCGTCGCGCAGGCGCTGGGCGGCGAGGCGACGATCGGCTTTCCGCCCGACGGCTTCGAATGGACGCTCGCCGTGCCGGCCGCGCAAGCGCTGGCGGAATGAGGGTTCTGCCATCGAACGGCGCTTCCTTCTCCCACTTGTGGGAGAAGGTGGCCCGACGAAGTCGGGTCGGATGAGGGTCGCTGCGGTTCTCGGCGATCTAAATTCCAAATAATATCGAGGCGGGGTGAGCCCTCATCCGACCCTCGCTGACGCGAGGGCCACCTTCTCCCGCGTGCGGGAGAAGGGAGCGCGCTTCAGCGCGCGAAATACGTCTCGATGATGCGCTTGTAGATCGCGGTCAGCCCGTCGACATCCTCGAGCCGCGCGTGCTCGTCCACCGCATGGATCGACTCGTTGAGGAGGCCGAACTCCAGCACCGGACAATCGCGCGTGATGAAGCGCGCGTCCGACGTGCCGCCGCTGGTCGAAAGGCCCGGACGGCGCCCCGTCACCTGCTCGATCGCGCCGGCGACCAGCGCGCTGAAATCGCCCGGCGCGGTGAGGAAGGGCAGCGAATTGCAGGGCAGGAACTCCACCTCCACTTTTGCGCCCGCCGCGGCCGTCTCGATTACGCGGCGGATTTCCGCCTGCAACGTCTCCAGCGTCCACACATTGTTGAAGCGAATGTTGAAGCGCGCGCGCGCTTCGCCGGGAATGACATTGGCGGCCTGATTGCCGATGTCGATCGACGTCACCTCGAGATTGGAGCGGTCGAAATGCTCCGTCCCTTCGTCGAAGACGTGAGTCGACAGAGCGGTGACGATGCGCGCCACGGCGGGCGTGGGATTTTCGGCGCGATGCGGATGGGCGGAATGGCCCTGCTTGCCGCGCACCACGAGACGCCCGTTGAGCGAGCCGCGCCGGCCGATCTTGATCGTGTCGCCGAGCTCTTCGACATTGGTCGGCTCGCCGACGATGCAATGGTCGAAGATCTCGCCATTGGCTTTCGCCCAATCGAGCATCTTCACCGTGCCATTGACGGCGGGGCCTTCCTCATCGCCGGTGATGAGGAAGGAAATGGCGCCATTGGGAGCGCCATGCTCCTTCACATAGTCGATGGCGGCGGCGGCGAAGGCGGCGATGCCGCCCTTCATATCGGAGGCGCCGCGGCCGAAAATCTTGCCGTCGGCGATCTCGCCGGAGAAGGGGTCGAAGCGCCAGCGCTCGGGATTGCCGCTCGGCACCACATCCGTATGGCCGGCGAAGACGAGATGCGGCCGGCCCTCGCCGATCTTGGCGAAGAGATTGTCGATGTCCGGCGTGCCTTCCTCTTTGAAGACGAGCCGATGCGTGGCGAAGCCGGCCTCCTTCAAGCGCTGCTCGAGCACACCGAGCGCGCCGGCGTCGGCCGGGGTGACGGAGGGGCAGCGAAGGAGATCGCGGGTGATGGAAAGGGCGGGGGAAAGAGTCATGAGGGGAAGTTAGGAAAAGCGGCGAGCCTCCGCAATAGGCGGGGCGCGCCGTGTTTCACGCCGGCTTTCGGCCGGCGGCGCGCACGGCGATGAAGGATGGCTCCGTCATGTTCCAAAGATCGACATTGGCGGGGAAGACCATGTCGCCCGGCGGCAGAATGGCGCAGCGGCCCTCGTAATCGGACGCCTCGACGATCAGGCCGGCGTCCTCGAGCAGCAGACGCAACGCGTCGCGGCTGAAGCGGAAGAAATCATTCGGATGGCCGTGGATGGGGAAGCACTGATGCGTGCCGATCCAGAACAGGCCGCCCGGCGCCAGCACGCGGGCGATCTCCTTGGCCGCGATCCATGGTCGCTCCAAATGCTCGAACACGGCGTTGGCGAGGAAACAGTCGAAAGCGCCGGTCCATTGTGCGGGGAGCGCATGGAGATCGGCGACGACGTCCACATCCTGGCCCTCTCTTATGTCCATCTTGAGATAGTCCGCGTCGCGCACCCAGGGAAAATTGGGACGCGAATGCGTCGCGACGCCTAGCGTCGATTGCCGCGTGCCGGCCTCCAGCACGCGCGCGGGCCGGCGCTCGCGCAGCAGACGGTCGAAAGCCGCGGCGACATCCACTTCGGGCCGGTAGTCGAGTGGCGGCTTGATCTCCACCAGAAAATCGCGATCCGGCTCGCGTCCCTCGCGCGCGCCGATGCGGATGAAATGCAGCAGCGGATTCTCGCCGGAGGCGGCGACGTCGGGATAGCGCAGGAGATAGCCGGCGGTCGAAAAGGCCCAGCTCGGATCGCGCCCCTCCTGCGCGCCGAAGTCGAGATAATGGCGTGCGGGATCGAGGGCGGCGTCGCGGACGTCTGGATATCGGTAGAGATACCAGCCGGCGTTGAAGAAGCGGGACGTCTTGATCGACAACAGGTCGTAGGCGCGGCGAATGCCTCGAAAATGCGACTGCTTCATTTCCCAACGTGGATTTCGAACAGGAGCCGGGAACACTACAGGCGCGCGTCGGCGAATCAAGCTCTCGTCGATGTGGGCGTTCGGGCTGGCTGGCCTGAAACGTGCTTCCTCGCGCTCACGGAGACAAATGTCCGAAAGGGAACAGGAAATGTCCGAGGAGACCGGGGGCTATTTCATCGATTGGGACGGCAAGATGCGGCCCATCGGCCAGCCCGGCAAAGGGCTGCGCTGCGAGGTGGATCTGAAGGCCAAATATGTGATGGTCTTCAACAAATACGGCGGACTCGACCATGAGTCGACCTGGTACGCCGATGAGGCCGCCGTCGCCAAGGCGGGCCTCAAGGTCGTGCACGCCGATCTCGATTCGCCGATCAAGATTTCCTCGATCGACTGATTTCGCGAGCTTTCCGCGGGGGCGGGAAGGGGGCACGGGGCGCCTGTGGCTGCGGGCGCCCCGATTTTATTTACGCGCCTTGCGGATGCGCCAGCGGCGGATGCTCGACATGCCGGGCGTGCAGCCGGAAGGCCAGGATCAGCTCCACAATGCCGAGCGCGATCGCATAGATGCCGAGCCACCAACTCAGCACCACCGCGCCGATGACCGGCGTCAGCAGCAGAAACAGGCCGAATACGACGGCGAGCAGGCCGCCGAGCGCCAGCCACCAGCGGCCGTGATCCTCCTTCAGATCGAGCGCGGAGCCGAAGGTCAGCGCGCCGCCGACGACCTCGCCCGCGCCGAACACCGCGACGAAGATCAGCGCCGTGATGCCGGGCCAGAAGGCCGCGAAAGCGCCGGCGGCGATCTTCACCAATCCGGCGAGGAAGAGGAACAGCCAGGCCTCGCCCTGCCGCGCGGCGCGCACCGCGGCGACGATCGTGGCTATGCCGTCGACGGCAGCGAAAATCGCGAAGACCAGCACCAGCGACAGGATCGTCACGCCGGGCATGAACAGGGCGATGATCCCGAATAGGATCGCGGCGAGGCCACGCAGGGCGATAGCCCACCAATTATGGGCGAGAATGGCGTTTTTCGCCTCGAGCCTGTTCAAATCGAACGGGCCGCCGCGAAACGGGTCGCCGGATACATTGCTCGTGCTCATGCTTGGCTCCTCGGAAATCTCAAGGTGTCGCGAAGCGACGGCTCTCCGACGGGGGAGCCGCGCCCCGCCATCACATCGGTCCGTTTTGCATTTCGTCGAGGCCTCCGCCGGGCGCCGCTCGCGTCGCGAGCGTCGATGCGGGCGATTTTGGACGCATTAACTAGATTTCTACCGATTATTCCTAATATATCTCTGCATATATTTCTGTTTTTCTGCATGACGAGCGCATGAAAGCTCGTCAGTCTCGAGGAATAGTTCCATAGAAAAACTATATTCATTGCTCAGTGTTCCGACAGATGGCCTGGAGTTTGCGCGCATTCGCGCGGAAAATTCCGCTTCTCTATTTCATCTTGGCGACCAATGCGCTCGCGGTGATGTTCACCTTCGCGAAATTCGGCCATACTTGGCTCTCGCTCTATGCGCCGAGCGTTTTGCCGCTCTGCCCCTGCGCGGGATCTCCGGCGGCTTTCTCGTCGGATCAGCGTCCGCGCTGATCCCAGGAGCCGCCCATCGTCTTGACGAGGTGAATATAGTCGAAAAGGTCGCTCAGCATGAAATGGCGGTTCTCGATCGTCTTCATATGGGCGACCGTATGGGGATCGCCGTCGAGATAGCGCGAGGCGGTCGTTCGGAATTGCTCGGGCAGGCCTAGATTGAACGACGAGGGCTGCGTGAGCATTCGGCAGATCTGGTCGAAAAGCAGCCGAAACCTCTCATCCTCTGGGTCCATGTAGACGTCCCCGAAATCCTCCTTGTAGCGGCCGAAGAGAGAAAGATAGTCGGCGCTGTCGGGCTTTTGCTGCATTTTGCTCGTCCATCCCCATTCGAGACGCGAGCCGGCATGAAAGAACGGCGCCACCGCCGCGCAAATCCGCTATAGAGGGCGGGCCGGGCGGCGAGTCCCCCGACCCCAATCCCGTTCCCCCGAGGCGACTCCGATCGTGACCTTTGGCGCAGCTCCCTCCCTCACTTCCGCTTTCACGCCCTTCGACGCCGGCGCGGAGGTCGTCGCCGCTTCCTTTCTCGGCGAGGCGCCCGTGCTGGCGCTCGGCGACGGACGGCTCGCCATTGCGGGCGGCGCTGAGCTCCGCCACAGCGTGGCGCATCCCGACGGCGCCATATTGGTCGCGGCGAGCGACGGCGAGCGGCTGATCACCGGCGGCGACGACGGGCTCGTCATCGCGTCGGGCGTCGCCGGCGGCCGCGAGATCATCGCCGATGAAAAGGGCAAATGGATCGACGCCGTCGCCGCCCGCGGCGATGGGACGCTCGCCTGGACTGTCGGCCGCGAGTTGCGGGCGCGCACGCCCAAGGGCGAGGTCAAGACGCTGCCGCTGCCGTCGAGCTCGCGCGGAATCGCCTTCTTTCCGAAGGGTTATCGGCTCGCCATCGCTCATTACAACGGCGTCTCGCTGTGGTTTCCCAACGCCGGCGCGCCGGAGGTTCTGGAGTGGAAGGGCTCGCATATCGATGCGACGGTCTCGCCGGACGGCAAATTCGTGCTCACCACCATGCAGGAGAACATGCTGCACGGCTGGCGCGTCTCCGACGGCAAGAATATGCGCATGGCGGGCTATCCGGCGAAGACGCGTTCGCTCTCCTGGTCGCACGACGGCAAATGGCTGGCGACCTCGGGCGCCGACGCCTGCGTCGTCTGGCCGTTCCAATCCAAGGATGGGCCGATGGGCGAGTCGCCGCGCGAGTGCGGCGTGCGGCCGGAGGTGAAGGTGACACGCGTCGCTTTTCATCCGCGCGCGCTCGCCGTGGCGGTCGGCTATGAGGATGGAATGGTGATGCTGTGCCGCCTCACCGACGCCGCTGAATTGCTCGTGCGCGCCCCGGACCAGGGCGCGCCGGCGCGCATTTCGGCGCTCTGCTGGGACGCCAAGGGAACGCGGCTGCTCGTCGGCGCCGAGACCGGCGCGGCGGGCGTGTTGACGCTGCCGACAAAATAGGATTCGGAGCGGGAGGCGCTCATGGCCGCCCATATTCCCAAGCTTTTGTCGATCGCCGGCTCAGATCCGAGCGGCGGCGCCGGCGTGCAGGGCGATCTCAAGACGTTCTCGGCGCTGCGCTGCTACGGAATGGCCGCGATCACGGCGCTCACCGCGCAGAATACGAAAGGAGTGAGCCTCGTTCATCCGGTTCCGCCCGCGGTCGTCGCCGCGCAGATCGACGCGATCTTCGCCGATATAGAGGTGGATGCGATCAAGATCGGCATGTTGGCCGAGCCTGCGATCGCTCGGGCGGCGGCGGATTCCCTCGCCCGCGCCGGGGCGCGGCGCATCGTCTTCGATCCCGTGCTGGTCGCCACCAGCGGGGATTCCCTTTCTTCCACCGGCTCGATCGAGACGGCGATCGCGCGGCTCTTTCCGCTCGCGGCGCTCGTGACCCCCAATCTTCCCGAGGCGGCCGCCCTTCTGGGCGCGCCCGCGGCGTCCGCTCCGGGAGAAATGGTCGAGCAGGGTCGCGCGCTTCTCGCCCGCGGGGCGCGCGCCGTGCTGATGAAGGGCGGCCATCTTCCGGGCGAGCCGCTCGACATTCTCGTCGAGGGCGAGAGCGTGCAGGAATTCCACGGCGCGCGCGCGCCGACGCGAAATCTGCACGGCACGGGCTGCGCGCTCTCCGCCGCCATAGCCGCGCATTTGGCGCAGGGCGCTGAACTCGTCCCGGCGATCCGCGCCGCCAAGGATTTTTTGGCGCGGGCGCTCGGCGCCGCCGATACGCTCGCGCTCGGCGGCGGGCGCGGGCCTCCGCATGTGCTGCACGACCTCTGGAAGCGGTGACGTCAGCGCAGGATTTGCGCCGAACGGCCGCCCCTGCCGCGTAGCGAGGCGATGCTGGTGCGATCGAGGATCAGCGCCATGGCGTCGCGCACGTCGAGCATCAGATCGCGGATCGCGCAGGCGTCCTCGTCCGGGCAGTCGTTGCAGCGCTGATAGGCGGTGCGGCTGGCGCAGGCGATGGGCGCGAGCGGCCCGTCGAGAATGCGGATGATCTGGCCGACGGTGATCTTGTCGGCGGGACGGGCGAGGTGATAGCCGCCGCCCTTGCCCTTCTTGCTGTTGAGAATGCCGGCGTTGCGCAATTCCAGCAGGATCGCGTCGAGGAATTTGCGGGGAATATTGTTCTGCGCCGCCATATCGCCGGCGAGGCACTGCCCTTCGGCGCCGGCGAGATGGATCAACGCCTTGAGCCCGTATTTCGCTTTGTTGGACAGCATCGGTTCGCAATCTCTCCCATGCGCGCCGCATGGAGCGCGAGCCTCGCCTCGGTCAACTCGGCAAACTCCATCGGCTGTCTTGCCTTCGCCTCGCCGAGCGGGACGAGGGCGCGGCGGACGGCGCGACGCGAGCCCGCCGAGGCCCCGAGCCGACGATGCGAATAGAATAGATATATCGACAATCGCGCAAGAAGGAAAACGCCGAGGTGCGATCCCGCGCGTGGCGGAGAGAAATCGCCCGTCCGGCGAGCCGGGCATAAATTCAGTAGAATACTATGATGATGGCGCGTCTGCGGGCGCATCCGCGCCGGCGTGGGCGTGGCGCATGAAGCCGGCGGCGGCGTCCCTTTGTGCGGCGCACAGTCCCGCTGGACGGATCGACATTTCGTCGTTAGGACGTGCGGCTATCCCGGAGAATCTTCATGGCGCGCACGCGCATCTGTCTCGCCCGGCACGGCGAAACCAATTGGAATCTCGAGAGGCGTGTTCAAGGGCAGCTGAACATCCCCTTGAATGTCCGCGGAATGGCGCAGGCGGAGGCGCTGGCGCGCGAGCTCGGCTCGACGCATTTCGACCGCATCTACAGCAGCGATCTGAAACGCGCCATGCAGACCGTCACGCCGCTGGCGCGCCGGCTCGGCCTGCCCATAGAGACGAGCGTCGCGCTGCGCGAGAAGGACGACGGCGACTGGCACGGCATGACCTTCGACGATGTCGACCGCGCCTTTCCGAGCGAGCACGCCAAGCACCGCCAGCGACAGGCGGATTTTCTCATTCCGGGCGGCGAGACGCTCTCCGCTTTCGCCGCGCGCGTCGGCGATGAGCTGAGCGCCATAGCGGCGCGGCATCCGGGCGAGACGGTGCTCGTCGTCGCCCATGCCGGCGTGCTGGACATTGGCTATCGCCTCGCGACCGGTCTCGGTCTCTCCGAGAAGCGCGATCCGCCGGTGCTGCACGCCGCGCCCAATTGGTTCCTCTATGAGAACGGACGCTGGAAGCTCGAGCGCTGGGCGGAGGAGGGCGCGCGCGAGCGCGTCGTCATGCCCTATGACGGGCGCAAGCTGGAGCGCCGTCCGGCCGCGCGGCTGCTGCCTCTGGACGTGCAGAATCGCGTTCTTCTGTTCCGCTATTCGACACGCCTGTCGCCGGTGTTCGTGGCGCAGGGACATTCGCATTTCTGGGGCTCGATCGGCGGCGCCTTGGAGCCCGGCGAGACCTTCGACGCCGCCGCCCGCCGCGAGCTCGCGGAGGAGACCGGGCTCACCGGCGTCGAGATCGGCGACATCGTCTTCTCGCGCGAGTTTCCGATGCAGCTCGGCGAGGATTGGTTCCAGGCCGACGAGCGTTTCTACGCTATTCGCACGGGCGAGTTCACTCCCGACACCAGCGGCTTCACGGAGATAGAGCGCAGCGACGTGCTCGGCTGGAAATGGTGGAGCGCCGAGGAGATCGCCGCGGCGCAGGAGCTGGTGTTCCCCGAGGCGCTCGACTGGCTGCTGGGGAAGCTGCGGCGCTGATCCTCGCCGAAAGGCGCGCGGGTCCGATGGGCTTTGGACCGCGAGCCTTCAGCCTCGCATTCTGTCGGCGAGGGGCGTCAGTCGAAATCCGCGGCGATGAATTCCGGCAGCGCCTCCGCGCGTAGGGAAAAATTCGCGAGCGCCGGATAATCGGCGGGGTCGAGGCGATCGGCGAGCGCGAAGCGCGAGAAGCGCCAGGCGACGGCCGTCGTTATATCCGGCTGCAGCGGGCGCGCGCCGAAGAGAAAGCTCTCCTTGGCCTCGGCGACCTCTTTTTCCAGCAGGTGGTAGGCGGCCCGCAGCTGGCCGTCGACGCGCGCGATCCAGGCGTCGTGCCGCTTCTCCGGCGGGCGGAGCGATTCATAGACGAGCTGCACGGTCTTCTCATTCGCCGCCAGCGCCAGCCCGATGATTCGTTGCGCGCGCGAGAAATGCTCCGGCCGCTCTGGCGTGAGCCTCCGCTCGGCGGGGACGAGGCGCTCCAGATAATCGAGGATCAGAGTCGAATCGAGCAGAGCGACGCCCTCGTCGGTGACGAAGGTCGGCGCTTTGACGACCGGGTTGATCTGCGAAAAAGCATCGAAATCGCGAAACACCGACACGGGCTCATGGATGAAAGGCAGACCATAGGCTCGCAGCGATACGGCGACGCGTCTGACATAGGGCGAATCCAGCATTCCGATGAGACGCATGTTCAAAATCCTTCTCGCTCGTCCCGGCCCGAGACGCGATCATCGCGACAAATGCGTTAATTCGACGGCCGTATGGATTTTCGCCCATAGAATGAAAATCAGCAATCTCTGCAATGCGTGCGGCGCGCCGCTCGTTTATTCGTGAAATCCATGAAGCAGACCACACGCAATGATTATGCGCGGCGCATCGCGCGCGTCACCGAGGCGATTTTTCGCGATCCCGCGCGAGCGCGCTCGCTGGAGGATTGGGCGGCGCTCGCCAATTTTTCGCCCTTTCATTTTCATCGCATCTATCGCGCCATGCAGGGCGAAAGCCTCGCCGACACGATTCGCCGCGCCCGTCTCACCCTCGCCGCGCGCGCGCTGGCGATGAGCGCGCGCAGCGTCACCGATATCGCATTGGAGGCGGGCTATGAGAATGCGCAGAGCTTCGCGCGCGCCTTTCGCGGCTTTGTCGCCGTGAGCCCTACGCAATTTCGCGCGACGCATCGCGCCGCCGCCGATTTCACTCTGCCTTCCCCCGTCGTCGTCACGAGAAAGGACGCAGCCATGAATGTCGAGATCGTCGAGCTGGCGCCGATCCGCGCGCATCTTCTCGAGCACAAGGGGCCGGTGGCGTCGATACCGGAGACATGGGCGGGCCTGTGGCGCTGGCATATGCAGGCGGGGCTCGCCGGGCGAGCGCTCTATCCCATCGGCGTCTGCTATGGCGACCCGGAAGAAGATTGCGGCTTTCGCTATTGCGCCGGCCTGGCCTTTCCAGATGGCGTCGCCGCCTCGGGCGAGGTGACGATCGCCGATATCGTCGGCGGGCGCTACGCCTCCTATCGGCATGTCGGCCCCTACAGCGGGATCGGCGCGGCCTTTCAGAAGCTCTATGGCGAGTGGCTGCCGACGAGCGGTCATGAGCCGGACGATCGCCCCGCGCTCGAGATCTATCGCAACACGCCCTATGACGCGCCGCCCGAAGGGCTGATCACCGATCTGCTCATTCCGGTGAAGTGATCGGCGCGCCGAATCATTTCGTCATGCGAAAGCGCAATATGCGGCTCTCGCCGACATCGAAAAACTGAATGCGCTTGCCGCCGGCGCGTTCGGCGGTCTTCGGCCAGAAGGCGCGGGCGGCGGCGTTGTCGCGATGGAAGGACAGCTCCCACCAGCCGACGCGCGTGTGAAACGCCTGCATCGCCGCCGCGCCGCCGCAGCCGCCGCGGCGCAGATGCGGCAGCACGTAGAATTCCGCTATGGAAGCTTCGACCGGGTAGCCGGAGATGGAGATGGCGTTGACGAGGGTGAAGCCGGCGGCGGCGCCATCGGCTTCGATCACATAAGGAGAGCGACGCGGCTCGCGCCAGTAGGAATCGAGAAAAGGATAATTGTCGGGCTCGTCATAGCCCCAAGGGCCGAGCTCGATGAGATAGCGCCGCAGCAGAGCGGCGATCTCTCGCTTTTCCTCGAGCGGCGCCAGCCGCAGTCTCACATCCATGGCCCGCTTTCCTCTTGCGCCTCACGGCGCGGGATTGCTGTGCAGCTGATGAATCTCGTCGATGCGCGCTTCGATTTCCGGCGTGATCGTCACCTCGACCGAATCCAGATCCTCCTGCAATTGCGCCATCGTCGTCGCGCCGATGATGTTGGAGGTCACGAAGGGACGCGAGGTGACGAAGGCGAGGGCGAGCTTCGCCGGCGAGACGCCGATCTCCTTCGCCAGCGCGAGATAGGCGTCGATCGCCTGCGTGACGCCGGGCTTCTCATAGCGCTGGCCGCGCTCGAACAGCGTCGTGCGCGCGCCGGCGGGACGCGCGCCATTTTGATATTTGCCGGTGAGATAGCCCTGCGCCAGCGGCGAATAGGCGAGCAGGCCGACATGCTCGCGCGTCGCGAATTCGGCGAGGCCGATCTCGAAAGTGCGATTGATGAGGTTGTAGGCGTTCTGGATCGAGACGACGCGCGGCCCATGGCCCTTCTCCGCCGCGCTCAGAAAGCGCGCGACGCCCCAGCTCGTCTCATTGGAGAGCGCGATATGGCGAATCTTGCCCGCCTTCACCAGATCGGCGAGCGCCTCCAGCGTTTCCTCTATGGGAATTTCGTCGACCTTCGGCGGCGCGCGATAAATGGTCCCGCCGGCGCCGAACAGCGGCAGCGGGCGATCCGGCCAATGCAGCTGATAGAGATCGACATAATCCGTCTGCAGGCGCTTCAGCGATCCGTCGATCGCATATTCTATGTTCTTGCGATCGAGCCTGGTTCCCTCGGCGTCGGGACGCAGATAGGGGCTCTCGCTGCGGCCCGAGACTTTCGTCGCCAATATCACTTTGTCGCGGTTCTTTCGCGCCGCGAGCCAGGAGCCGATGATGCGCTCGGTCGAGCCCTGCGTCTCGGCGCGCGGCGGGATGGAATAGATTTCCGCCGTGTCGATGAAATTGACGCCGCGATCGAGCGCATAGTCGAGCTGCGCATGTCCCTCGGCCTCGGTGTTCTGCTGGCCCCATGTCATCGTGCCGAGCATGATCGCCGACACGCTGAGATCAGTGCGGCCCAATTTGCGATAGTCCATTGCGTTACGACCTCTCGTCTCAGGCGTTCTGCGCCGGCGCATCGCCGACGATGCGGCCGAGGCCGTTCGGAATGCGTGGGCTGGGCAGAACATAGCGGTTGCGGTCGCGCACCATTGTGGCGACGCCTGCGAAATCGAGCTTGCCGGAGCCGAGCAGCGGCAATTTGTCGACGATCATGAATTCCGCCGGAACCATGAGCTCCGACGCGCCTTTCGATTTGGCGAAGGCGAGGAACTCGGGACGCGTCGCGTCCTTTTGCTGCGTCACCAGCACGATGCGCTCGCCCTTGCGCGGATCGAGCTCGCGCGCCGCCGCCGACAGCGAGTTGGGCCACAGCTCCGCGGCGAGCGTCTCCACGGCGGCGAGCGAGATCATCTCGCCGCCGATCTTGGCGAAGCGCTTGGCGCGGCCCTGAATTTTAATATAGCCCTGCGCATCGACGGTGACGATGTCGCCCGTGTCGTGCCAGCCTTGCGCCGGCGGCGCGAGCACGCCAGGATTGTCCGCCAAAAGATAGCCGAGCATCACATTGGGGCCGCGCACGAAGAGACGGCCGCCCTCGGCGACGCCGGGAACAGTCTCGAGGCGCAGCTCCATGCCCGGCAGCAGACGGCCGACGCTGCCGAAGCGGTTGAACATGGGCGTGTTGAGCGCCAGCGCCGGCGCCGTTTCGGTGACGCCATAGCCCTCGAGAATGCGAATGCCGAATTTCTCGAGATAGACCTCGCGCGTTCCCTGCTTCACCGGCTCGGCGCCGGCGATGACATAGCGCAGCGAGCGGAAGTCGTAAGAATGCGCGACGCGCGCATAGCCGTTGAGGAATGTGTCGGTGCCGAGCAGCACTGTGGCGTTGGCGTTGTAGACCAGCTCCGGCACGATCTTATAGTGCAGCGGCGAGGGGTAGAAATAGACCGGCACGCCGGAGACGATCGGCAGGATGAAGCCGACATTGAGGCCGAAGCAATGGAACACCGGCAGCACGCTGAACAATTTGTCGGTGCGGCCGAAGTCGATGCGCGCGGCGGCCTGGGCGGCGTTGGCGAGCAGATTCTTGTGCGAGAGCACGACGCCCTTCGGCGCGCCTTCAGAGCCTGACGTGAAGAGAATGGCCGCCGGATCGTCGGGGCTGCGCTTCTCCAGCGGGCGCTTGTGGCGCAGCAAAGCGGAGAGCTTGTCGGCGCGCGTGATCTCGCCGCGCACATCCTCGAGATAGACGATGCGGAACTCCTTATCGAGCGCGGCGATCAGCGCGTCGAGCTTGCCCTTTTCCACAAAGGCGCGCGAGGTCAGCAGCGTCGTCGCCTGCGCGGATTTGAGTCCCGAGGCGATGTTCGCCGCGCCGGCGGTGAAATTCACCATGGCCGCGACGCGCCCGGCGCCGACGACGGCGAAGACAGTGACGCCGGCGGCGTTGGAGTTGGGCAGCATGACGCCGAGCGCCTCGCCCGTCTGCGAGATGCGTTGCAGCTTGCGGCCCAGCGCATGGGCGCCGATCATGATGCGCTTATAGGTGAGCGCGCCGGCGATCGGGTCCTCTATCGCGACGCGGCCGGCGCCGTGCTCGCGCGCCGCGTCGACGAGCGCCTGATGCAGCGTGCGGTCGATGGGGCTGGTGCGGAAGACGAGATCGGACATGATCTCATAGAGCGCCGCGCCGGAGGCGATGCGCCGCGCCTTGCCGCGCAATGCGGGATCGACCTCGAGCCGCGTCGGCTCCAGCACGGTGAGCGTGAATTTGGGAAAGAAGCGGCGGCGCGCCTGCTCGCGGGTCAAACGCGAGAACATCGTCGCTTCCGGTCCCTCGATGCGCACCGGCACGACCCAGGCGCCCGATTTTTCCGCGATGAGTCCGGCGCCGTCATAGACCTTCATCAGGCTGCCGGTGACGGTGAGGCGTCCCTCCGGGAAGATGACAAGAGGATCGCCGTTGCGAACCGCATTGACCAGAGTGCGCGTGCCGAGCGGGCGCGTCGGATCGAGCGGAATGGCGCGCACATAGCGCAGGAAGGGCCGCACCCACCATTTCGTCGCGATCGTCGAGTCGATGGCGAAGACGGGGTCGACCGGCAGCACGCAGAGGATCGCCGCGGCGTCGAGGAAGCTCACATGATTGAGCGCGATGATCGGATTCTTGCCCGCCCTGGCGAAATTGCCGAAGCCTTTCACCTCGAGCCGATAGAAAGCGCGGAAGATGATCGACAGGGCGTCACGAAAAGGGGAGACGACGACCGCTTTGTAGATCCATATCGCGGCCAGCGCCATGAGGACGCCCATGCCGAGGAAGAGATCCGGCACGGAGACGCCTTTGCTCTGCAGCAACGCGACGGCGAAAGCGCCGCCGGCCATGAAGGCGGCGTTGAGCACATTCACCGCGGCGATGATGCGCGAGCGCTCTTGCGCCGGCGCAAAGGCCTGCAGCGCGGCGAAGCTCGGCACGATCATCAGCCCGCCGGCGATGGCGAGACAAGCGAGATCGATGGTCACGCGCCAAGCGCCGGAGAGCTCGAAGAATTCGGCGATCTCGAGCGGCGTCGTCGCCTCCCGCGGCGCGAGCGTCGCGAGAGTCCAGCCGAGATCGAGCGAGGCGCCGGCGATGATCGCCGCGCCGATCGCCGCCGGCAGCAGCACGATGCGTCGCGCCAGCAGGAAGGAGGCGAGGCCCGAGCCGACCGCAATGGCGATGGCGAAGACGGCGAGGAACAGAGTGACGACCAGCTCCGAGCCATGCATCACATGCGTCACCAGCGGCGCCAGCAGCGACATTGCGATGACGCCGACGAGCCAGAACAGGCTCGTCACCACGCCGACGCGCCACAGCCGCTTGTCCTTCCACAATTCGCGCAGCAGCACGGCGGTGGAGCGCAGAATATTGGGATCGATGCGAAGATCGGGCGCGGCGCGCTCAGTCGAGGGAATGAGCCGCGCGGCGCCCCAGGCCGCGGCGGCCGCGGCCATCACGCCGATGGTGGTGATGAGCGGCTCGCCGCCGCCATGCATGGCGAGGCCGCCGGCGATGGTGCCGGTGAGAATGGCGAGGAAGGTCGCGCCTTCCACCAGCGCATTGCCGGCCGGCAGTTCCTCCTGGCGCAGATGATCGGGAAGAATGCCGTATTTCACCGGGCCGAACAGCGCGCCGAGCACGCCGAAGGAGAACAGCGCGGCGAAGAGCACGGGAACGGAAGAGAGCGCGAAGCCGGCGACGGCGATCAGGGCCGCGCCCATCTCGACGAATTTGAGGCGACGCGCGACCAGCGCCTTGTCGTATTTGTCGGCGATCTGTCCGCCGAGCGCCGAGAGCACGAAATAGGGCGCGATGAAAATGGCGCCGGCCAGCGTGACGAGCGACTCGCCCTCATGCCCGCCGATTTTGAACAGAATGAGCAGAACGAGCGCATTCTTCAGGAAATTGTCGTTGAAGGCGGCGAAGAACTGGCACCAGAACAAAGGCGCGAAACGTTTGGTGAGGAGCAGATGATCGGACATGGGCAAATTCCGTCGGCGCGCGGCGAGAACGCTCTGTTTCGCCGATTCTGTTTAAGGATGGGTTGGTCGGCAGGCGTTGCGCGCCCGCACATACTACGCTGCGGGCGCGGCCCGCGGCGATGAGATTCTGGGGCTCGGACGGCCCCTCCCGCCCCCTCTCCCGCAGAGCGGGGTCGGGGGCGGGGCGCGAGCGCGCTCGCTGTCATCGAAAAGGCGGCTTGAACATTCGCGGCCTCCTGTTATGAACATCGTTCAGGCGCGACCATAGCACGATCTGAACAGCGCTCAAGAGAAAAATGAACGACGTTCAAAAAACCGGATCCGACTCTGCGGAGCGCCCCGGCGCCAAGACCTCCGCGCGCCGCGCCGATCTGCGCGCGCGGCTGGTGGCGGCGGGCCGCGCGGCCATAGCCGAGGGTGGGTTGCAGAATTTGAAGGCGCGCGATCTCGCCGCCGCCGCGGGCTGCGCCGTGGGCGCGATCTACAATGTGTTCGACGATCTCGACGATCTGATCCTGCGCATCGGCGCGGATACGCTCGCGCGTCTGGAGCAAGGCCTCGCCGCGCCGCCCGGCCCGGCGCCCGAGCCGGCGGAAGAGCTGCTGCGCCTTGCGTGCGGCTATCTCTCCTTCGCCCGCGCCAATAAGGCGCTGTGGCGGGCGTTGTTCGAGCACCGGCTCGCCGGCGGCCGCGCCGCGCCGGCCTGGTATCTCGAGGATCAGAGCCGGCTCTTCGCCCTGGTCGAGGCGCCGCTGGCGCGTCTGCTGCCGGACGAGCCGGCGTCCTCGCGCGCTCTGCTCGCCCGCACTTTGTTTTCCGCCGTGCATGGGGTCGTCTCGCTCGGCCTCGAGGAGAAGCTCGCGCCTATGCCGGAGGCGATATTGGAGGCCGAACTCGAGCGGCTGGTGCGCGCTTTTGCGGCCGGACTGACCTTGCCGCCGCCGGGGTGAGGCGCGGGTAGAGCGAGCTATGGCTTGCCTTCCAGAGCCCGAGCTGAAATATCGGATTTGGGAAGCTCGAGAGGCGCCGCCGGCCATGCTGCTGATTCTGCTCTTTTTCGTCGCAATGTGGGCGGGCGCGCAAAATGCGCTGGCCGGCGGCGGCTCCTTTCTCACTCTGCCGACGCTCATGCTCACCGGCATGGACGCGCGCGCCGCCAATGTCACATCCTGCGTCGCTCTGTTTCCCGCGCAGATCGCCACCGGCTGGACGGGGCGCGATCTGTCGCGCGGCGCCGCGGGCCTGTCTCTGCGCACGCTGTTCATCATCAGCATCGTCGGCGGGGCGGTGGGCGCGGTCATATTGCTGCTGACGCCGCCCGCCTTCTTCGCCAGGCTGGTGCCCTGGCTGGTGCTGTTCGCGACCGCGGTGTTCGCCTATGGCAGCTTTCTGCGCAAACCCGGCGAGGCGAATGCGCATCTTTCGCCGAGGGGCGCCATGGCGTCGCAATTTCTCATCTCGGTCTATGGCGGCTATTTCGGCGGCGGCATCGGCTTTCTGATGGTGGCGGCGCTGACCATGGCCGGGCAGAATGTGCGCATCGCCGCGGCGACGAAAAATGTGCTCGCCGCCGTGATGAACGCCTCCGCCGTGGCCATTTTCCTGTTCTCGCCGGATCTGCATCTCGCCCAGGCGCTCGTCACCTCGCTCGGCGCGACGATCGGCGGCGTCGTCGGCGCGCGCCTGCTGCATCACATTCCCGACAAATGGCTGCGCATCGTCGTGATCGTCATCGGCGCGCTCTTGACCCTGGGCCTGTTCCTGCGCGCGCCATGAGGCGATTGTCGAGGCCTTTTGTCGGCGCGGGTGGACGGCGGGCGGGGCCTCCTTATGTAACCGCATCGGCGAAGCGCCGCGCATAGGCCGCGGCGCGGAAAGTCGATGGAGGCCGAACTGTCCGACAATCGCATTCGAAGCGCCGCCGTGGCGGCCGCGACCCCATCCGCCGGCGAGGATTACGACAAGCTCGGGCGCGACGCGCTCGTCTCGCTTTTGCGCAGCGTCATCGAGCAGCGCGACGACGTGCTCTCCAAATATGAGGCGATGGCGTTCCAGGTCGACGAATCGACGCATGAGATCGACGACGCCCAGCTCGAGGCGAAGCGCAATGCGCAAAAGGCCGAGGGCGACGCGCGCAAGGCGCAGGAGGCCGAAAAACGCGCCGCCGATCTGCAGCGCCTTCTCGATGACGAGCGCCGCGCCAAGGCGACGCTCGCGGGAGACTTCGCGCGCTATCGCGACAAGGTGACGAGCACGCCGGTGGACGAGCCCTGGAGCCAGCTCTGGCGCGCGATCTCGCAGATCGCGCGGGACGCCGTCGCCTGGGCGCGGGCCAAGATTCCGGCGGACAGCCAATTCCTGCCCTGGTTCGACAAGGGCGTCGATTTCATTGTGGCGACCGGCCGACTGCTGCGCGAATGGAGCCTCGCGCTCTATGATTGGGCGCGTCCGCGCACGCTCGAATTCTACGCATGGGGCAAGCCGCGCGCGATCGATCTGTGGAAAAGGCTGAAAACCGAGATCGAACGGCGAATGGGCCCGGCCAAATCGTAAAAATCCGCGGCCGATGGGCGCTCGCGAAGCGCGAACATGGCTGGAAATGCCCGAGCCAATGCGTTAGATTCGCGGCATGTACGCTCGCTGCGCGGTCATCGCGTCCCTCTTCCTCGCCGTCTTCGGACCCGCGTCCGAGGCGCAGGCGGCCGCCGCGCGCGGCTCCGTGCTCGCCTGTCGCGATCAAGCCGACATCAAGCGCGCCTTTCGTCCGGCCTCGGACAAGGCGGCCAAGGACGACCCCGCCTTTTTCCGCGGCAGGCTGCAGTCCGGCCACTGCGTGCAGCTGATGCGCGATCAAAAGGTTGACGTCGATCAGCGCGACGGGTCGCTGTGGTGCGTGCGTCCCTCCGGCGCGCTGGATTGCTTCTGGACGCTCGATCGGGCGATCGATCTCTACCCCGCGCCGCCGCCTCGGCCGGGCGAGCAGCCACCCAGAAAAAAAGGCTGAATCGGCCTCCTGCGGCGCGGCAACGCGCTTCCCTCGAGTTGGTCTGCGGCCGCTCGACTGGTAGAACTGTGCCCGTTACGTAATGATTCTCGCCCCAGGGAGCGACGGAAGCCATGATCCAGCCTAGGAAATGGTGGGTCGGCCTGCCCGTGCTGGCCATTTTGTTCACGATCGTCGCGACGTCCGACGTCGAGAAGATCGAAAAGGATCTGGGTGATCGCGTCCGCGCGGCGCTCGACAAATCCCCCGGCGCGATCGAAGGCGCGCGCGTCGCCGTGGACGGACGCGACGTGAGGCTGTCGGGCGTCGTCCTCTCGCCTGCCGCCGTCGCGCAGGCCGTCCGAACCGTCGAATTGCAGGAGGGCGTGCGCGCCGTCTCCGACGCCACGACGCCGCCGCCTTCGGCGCAGCCTTTCGCCTTCTCGCTCGAGCGCAAGGGCAAGACGCTCGCGCTCTCCGGCAATGCGCCGGTTCCGGGCGAGCGCGCGCCGGTTCGCGCCGCCGCCGCCGGCAAGGGGCTCGAGCTTTCCGATTCCTCGGTCTCGGCGCTGGGCGCGCCGAAAAATTACGCCGCCCTCGCCTCCTATTGCGTCGCGCTGCTCGATGCGATCGGCGACGGCAGAGTGTTGGTCAGCGACGCCGCCCTCGCGGTGACCGGCTCGGCCGCCAGCTTCGACGGCTATGACCGCGCCGCGGCCGCGCTGAGAGAGCCGCCGGAAGGCGTTTCGGTGAAGGCGGCGGAGATCGCGCCGCCGCGCGTCTCCCCCTTCGTCTGGAGCGCCGCCAAATCGGGAGAGGCGGTTTCGCTCTTCGGCTATGCGCCGAGCGAAAAGACGCGCGAGACTCTCGTCGCCGAGGCCGCCGGGCTCGGCGCGGCGAGCGATCAGACGCGCGTCGCCGGCGGCGCCCCCGGCGATTTCGCCGTGGCGGCGAGCGCCGCGCTGCGCGCGCTCGACCAGCTCGCGAGCGGCAAGGCTTCGATAAGCGATGGCGTCGTCTCCATCGAAGGCGCCGGCAAGACCAATATCGCCGCTCCGGCCGTGGAGGCGAGCCTGCGCTCCGCTTTGCCCAAGAGCTTTCGCCTCGGCGAAGTGTCGGTGGCCGCGGGGGCGATCTCGCCTTTCGTCTTCACCGCGCGCAAGCAGGAGGACAAGCTCTCGCTCGCCGGCTATGCGCCGGACGCCGCCGCCCGCGCCCGGATCGTCCAGCAGGCCGAGCGCGATTTCGGCGCGGTGGACGACGGACTCGCCATAGCCGACGGCGCGCCGAAGGGATTCGCCGAGGCGGCGAGCGCCGCTCTGCGCGCATTGTCGCGGCTCGACATCGGCGTCGCGGCGCTCTCCGACCGCAGTCTGGCGTTCGAGGGCGCGGCCTATAACGTCAAGGCGCAATTCGACATTCGCGCCCGGCTCTCCCGCGAGTTGCCGGAAGGCTATGAGAACGCCGCGCGGCTCGGCCTCGCGACGACGACAGACGAGATTCCGCCGACGCGGCTCTACGCCGCTCTGTCGGAGACCGCGGCCAAAGGACTCTCCTTCGGCGCGGACAATCGGATCGCGGAGACATCCTTGCCGGTGATCGACGCGCTCGCCTTCGTGCTGCTGCGCAGCCCGGGCGCTGCGGTCGATATCGTCGGGCGTTTTTCGGGCGCGGTCTCGCAGGCGGAGGACGAGGCCATCGGCCTGCGTCGCGCCGAAGCCGTGCGCAACTATCTGATCGAGGCGGGCGTCGAAGCGGCGCGACTCTCCGCCTCCGGCGCCGCCGCGGCCGATGGGAACGGCCGTCGCATCGAATTCTCGATCCGGTGATCCGGGGCTTTCGAGGGGAGAACGCCCATGCTCTATCTGCTCGCCGTCTCCACCGAGTGGCTCGCCGCCGCGCTCGCTCTGGGGCTCGTCGTCGGCTTCCTCACCACGACGAAGGTGAAAGGCGCGACATTCGACGGCCATGGCGTCGTCGTCGCTTCGGCCTTTGTTCTGGCCGCCGGTTTTTTCGTCGCCAATCTACAGACCATTCCGGGCCGCAACGGCCTGCTCTTGGAATTGGGCCTGCTGCTCGCGACGGCCTATCTGATCGGCCTGCCTTTCGGCGGCGGCGTGAGGCTGCTGTTCGGGACCGCCGCGCCCGAGGCGGGCGCCAAAAAGACAGCGCCTCAGGTCGCGCTTCGCGGAGCCGCCGAGCTGGTCGAGGACAAGACCTCTCCTTCTCCTTCTCCTTCTCCTTCTCCTTCTCCTTCTCCTTCTCTTGCTCCCGCTCCCGTCGCCGC
The DNA here is from genome assembly GCF_011378635.1 of Methylosinus sp. RM1. NCBI lineage: Bacteria > Pseudomonadati > Pseudomonadota > Alphaproteobacteria > Hyphomicrobiales > Methylocystaceae > Methylosinus > Methylosinus sp. RM1. Next base: position 9,300 of record NZ_WOVC01000012.1, on the reverse strand, counting down.
TCCGCTCGCCGCCGCGCCCATCGTCGCGGCAAAGCCGGCCGCGCCTGCCGCCGCCGAGCCGCGTCGGCGCGTGGCCGCGCGCCCGGCGGAGAGCGAGAAAAAAGCGCCCGGCCAGCGGCCCGAAGGTCTCTCCGAGCCGCGCGGCGGCCGCGCCGACGATCTCACCAAGATCAAGGGGCTCGGGCCCAAGAGCGTCGAGAAGCTGCATGGACTCGGCGTCTATCATTTCGATCAGATCGCCGGCTGGTCCTCCGAGAATGTCGCCTGGATCGGCGCGACGCTGGCGGTTCCCGGCCGTCCCGAGCGCGGCCGCTGGGTGGCGCAGGCCAAGGAACTCGCCGCCGCGACGGAACGGGCGCAGGCCGAATGAGAGTCGCGCATCTTCTCGGAGCCTCGCTCCTGCTCTGCGTCGTTTCGGCGGAGGCGCCGGCGCAGGACATGCTGCGCAATGTCGATCTCGCCCAGCCCGCCTATTCGCAATCCGAGTTCACGCGCGCCGACATAGAGGCGCGACTCGCGGCGACGAAGCCGGGCGAGACGCTCGATCTCTCCATGCGCAGCCTCAACGGGCTCGATCTCTCCGGCCTCGATCTCTCCGGCGTCAATTTGCGCGCGGCGCGGCTGGTGAAGGCGCGGCTCGCCGGGGCCAGACTCGACGGCGCCATTCTCGATCAGGCATGGCTGCTCGAGGCCGATCTCTCCGGTGCCAGCCTGCGCGGCGCGCATGTCTTCGCGACGCAGCTGCAGCGCGCCCGCGCCGAGGGCGCGGATTTCTCCAAGAGCCGCCTCGCCGCCGATCTCACGGGCGCCGATCTGCGCGGCGCCTTGTTCCGCGGCGCGGACATGTCGGCGGATATGAAAAACCAGTCGATGGGGCTGATGCGCGCCGTTCTGCGCTCCGCCAAGCTCGACGGCGCGCATTTCGACGGCGCCGATCTCTCGCGCGCCGACATGCGCTATGCGCGGGCGCCGGGCGCGATCTTCGACAAGGCCTCGCTGAAGGATGTCGACGCCGCCGGCGCGGATTTCACCGGCGCGCGCTTCGAGGGAGTCTCGGCCGAGGGCCTGTCGCTCGATTCCGTGCGGATCGACCGAGGCGCGGCCGCGACGCTGAAAGGCGCGGTGGATTTGGATCGCGCCTATCTGCAATAGGGCATTTTCGGCGTTGGGAAACGCGTCGAAACCTCTAGGGGCGGGGGCTGCCCGATCGCGCCGCCGCCATAGATGAACGAAGGGCGATGATGAGAGAACCCTTCCGCATCGGCGTCGATCTCGGCGGCACCAAGACAGAGGCGATCGCCATGGGTCCCATGGGCGAGACGCTGGCGCGGGGGCGCGCGCCGACGCCCGCCCATGATTACGCCGCCGTTCTGGCGACCATCGGCGGCCTCGTGCTCGAGCTCGAACGCGAGATCGGTGGGCGCGGCAGCGTCGGCGTCGGCACGCCGGGCGTGATCTCGCCGCGCACCGGCCTCGTGAAGAACTCCAACACCACAGGGCTCAACGGCAAGCCGCTGGACAAGGATCTCGAGGCTCTGCTGGGGCGTCCCGTGCGGCTCGAGAACGACGCCAATTGCTTCGCCCTGTCTGAGGCGGTGGACGGCGCCGGGGCAGGCGCGCGCAGCGTTTTCGGCGTGATATTGGGAACGGGCGTCGGCGGCGGCATCGTCGTGGACGGCAAGGTTCTGCAGGGTGTCAACAAGGTGGCGGGCGAATGGGGCCATACGCCTCTGCCCTGGATGACGCCGGCCGAATTTCCGGGGCGCCTCTGCTATTGCGGCCATCATGGCTGCGTGGAGACCTTTCTCTCCGGCCCGGCGCTCGCCTTCGACTACAGCCAGCGCAGCGGCGCCGAGGCGAGCGGCGAGGAGATCGCCGCCCGCGCCGCGGCGGGCGAGGCGGCGGCGCGCCATGCACTGGAAGTCTATCGCGACCGCCTGTCGCGCGCGCTGGCGGCAATCGTCAATCTGCTCGATCCGGATGTCATCGTGCTCGGCGGCGGCGTGTCCAATATCGATTTTATCTATGAGGGCCTGCGCGATCTGGTCGAGAAGCAGGCGTTCTCGGATGCGATCGACACCCGCATATTGCGCAATGTGCACGGCGACTCGGGCGGCGTGCGCGGCGCGGCTTGGCTGTGGGGCGGGCCGGATCACGGGAGCTGATGCGCTTTTCCTGATATGATGAGCGACGTTCCGTTTCTAGGGAGCCGTTCATGTCGAATTTGCGAACGATCGAATTGAAGGCCTTCGTCCCGGCGAAGGATTACGAGCTTTCCAAGCGCTTCTATCGGGATTTGGGCTTCACGCTCGCCTCGGACGGCGACGGCGTCGCCTATTTTTATCACGAGAATGTGAGCTTCCTGCTGCAGAATTTCTACGTGAAGGAATTCGCCGAGAATCTAATGATGCATCTGCTCGTCGAGGATGTCGACGCCTGGAAGGCGAAGGTCGACGAGAGCGGGATCGCCGCGCGCTATGGCGTCGCGGTCTCGGAGGTGCAGCGCCAGCCTTGGCGCATGCGCGATTTCACATTGGTCGATCCTTCGGGGGTGCTGTGGCGGATAGGGCAGAATGTGGAGTGAGGGGGCTCGCCCTTCAGCGCGTGAATTTCATCGCGGCGAACAGGAAGCCGCCGAGGGCGAGTTGGGTCACAATCAGCCAGCGGAGAATATCGACCTTCAAATCGGCGGCCGTGGTCGCGATTTTTGTTTCGAGCTTCTGCTCCGAGGCCCGCAGCTCCATCTGAAGAGCCGCCAAATCGGCTTTGGTGGTGAACTCCTGGCTCGTCGCCTCGGCGAAAGCCTCCGCCGCGGCTTTCGCTTGAGCGTGCGAAAAGCCGCCGGACTCGAGTTTCTCGACGAATTTCAGCGTATCGAATGTGATAGCGGCGCTCATGAGCCTAAGATAGATCGAAGCGCGTCGGAAGAAAAGGCGCCGATCAGCCAGCAGTAGAGCTCCCGCAGGCGCGCTACCCCTCCATCGCCTCCAGCTCTGCGATGAGCCCCTCGATCATCTCGAGCCCTATTCCCCAAAAGGCGGGATCGCGCGCATCGAGGCCGAAGGGGGCGAGCAGCTCATTATAGGGCTTGGCGCCGCCCGCCTCGAGCAGGCCGAAATAGCGCTCGGCGAAACCCGTCTCCGCCTTTTGATAGACGCCATAGAGCGAGTTCACGAGACAATCGCCGAAGGCGTAGGCGTAGACATAGAAGGGCGAATGCACGAAATGCGGAATATAGGCCCAGAAGGATTCGTAGCCTTCGCCGAGCCGAATGGCCGGGCCGAGACTGTCGCTCTGCACGCTCATCCACAGCTCGCAGAGCTTGTCGGCGGTCAGCTCGCCATTCTTGCGCTCGGTGTGGACCTTGCGCTCGAAGGAATAGAAGGCGATCTGCCGTACGACAGTGTTGAGCATGTCCTCCACTTTGGCGGCGAGCAGCGCGCGCTTCTTCTCGATGTCGGTCGTTTGCGCCAATAGCGAGCGGAAGGTCAGCATCTCGCCGAAGACGGAGGCCGTCTCGGCCAGCGTCAGCGGCGTCGGCGCCATCAGAGCGCCTTGTCGCGACGCCAGCACCTGATGCACGCCATGGCCGAGCTCATGGGCCAGCGTCATCACATCGCGCGTCTTGCCTTGGAAATTGACCAGTACATAAGGATGCACGGAGGGCACGGTCGGATGCGCGAAGGCGCCCGGCGCCTTGCCCGGCCGCACCGGCGCGTCGATCCAACTCTTGTCGAAGAAGCGCGAGGCGATCTCCGCCATTTGCGGCGCGAAGCCGCTATAGGCGGTGAGAACGATGTCGCGCGCCTCGTCCCAGCTGTAATTATGCGAAGGCACGGAGGGCAGCGGCGCGTTGCGATCCCAATAATCCAGCGCCTCCTTGCCGAACCATTTGGCCTTGAGCTTGTAGTAGCGATGCGAGAGCCGCGGATGCGCGGCTGTGACGCTCGTGACCAGCGCGTCCACCACCTCCGGCTCGACTCTGTTGGAGAGATGGCGCGAGTCGGCGACGTCTTTGAAGCCGCGCCAACGATCGCCGATCTCCTTGTCCTTGGCGAGCGTGTTGGTGACGAGCGCGAAGGTGCGCAGATTGGCTTTCAGCGTCGCGCCGACGGCGAGCGCGGCTTCGCGCCGCACTTCCTCGCGCGTATCCTGCATGAGATTGAGCGCAGGCTCGATCGTCAGCTCCTTGCCGCCGATCGAAAAGCGCAGCGCGGCGATGGTCTCGTCGAAAAGTCGGTTCCAGGCGGCGCGGCCGGTGGCGGATTTCTCGTGGAAGAGACGCTCCAGCTCGTCGGAGAGCTCATAGGGCTTCTCCATCCGAATATCTTCGAGCCAGGGTTTCCAATGCGCGAGCGGCGCCGTCGCCGCGGCGGCGTCGAGAAGAGCGTCGTCGATACGGTTCAGCTCGAGCTGGAAGAACAGCAATTGCGTGGAGATTTCGGTGATCTTGTCCTGAATGTCGCCATAGAATTTGCCGCGCGCCGGATCGGTGGTGTCGCCGGCGTAGACCAATCCCGCATAGGACATGATTCGGCCCAACAGGTCCTGTAGCGCCTCATAGCGCCGCACGGCCTCGCCGAGCGTCTCGCTCGCCGCCGCGCCGCTCGCCATCTCGCTCAGGCGGCCGCGAAGCTCGGCTGCGAAGGCCGAGGCCTCCTTCTCCGCCGCCGCAATGTCGGCGGCCAGCGCCGGCGAATCGGGCGCGGCATAGAGATCGGCGAGATTCCATTCGGGGAGCGCGGGGCCGGGGCCGCCGGCCTCGGCCTCGGAGACGGCGTCGCGAAGAGGGGCTTGGACGCGGGCGTGAAGATGCGGCATGGTTCGAACCGGGAGTTGAGGATGACGGGCGCTTCGCCGAATATCGGGCACGGGACGGAAAAAATGCAAGTCGCAGGCCGCCGAGACGCTGGCCGCACAGGAGCTTTTCTCGTCCCCGGCGTTCGGATTCCTCCCAACGGCGAGGCTCACGTTAACGACGCCTTTACCCTGATCTCCGAGCATGGCCGGAAGGTGGCGTCGTCCACGTCCTCTATTGCACGCCGCGGATCCGCGCGATCCGCCCGAGCCCACGCCGCGCAGGCCTAAGAAATTTCAAGAGGATCAATGACTTCTACGATTCTGATCGCCGACGACGATCCGGTTCAGCGCCGTTTGCTCGAGGCTTCGGCGCGGCGCTTCGGTTATGAGGTGGAGACTGTCGATGGCGGCGAGCAGGCGCTGGCGCGGCTGACGCAGAATGGCGCGACGCCGGTCGATCTGCTGATTCTCGATCTCGTCATGCCCGATCTCGACGGCATGGGCGTGCTGACGCGCCTGCGCGACCTCAAGATCGACGTGCCCGTCATCGTGCAGACCGCCAATGGCTCCATAGAGACGGTGATCTCGGCGATGCGCGCCGGCGCGCATGATTTCGTCGTGAAGCCGGTCGGCGCCGAGCGCTTGCAGGTCTCCATCAAGAATGCGCTGTCGGCAGACGCCCTCGCCGGGGAGCTGCGCCGCGTCAATCGCCGCAGGGACGGCGCGCTGACTTTCCGCGATTTGGTCTCGCGCAGCGAGGAGATGGCGCGCGTCATTCGCCTCGGCGAGCGCGCCGCCCATTCCAATATTCCGGTGCTGATCGAGGGCGAGTCGGGCGTCGGCAAGGAGATCGTCGCGCGCGCCATTCAGGGCGGCTCGGATCGCCGCGGCAAGCCCTTCGTCACCGTCAATTGCGGGGCGCTGCCGGCCAATCTCGTCGAATCCATCCTCTTCGGCCATGAGAAGGGCGCCTTCACCGGCGCGACCGAGAAGCACTCGGGCAAATTCCTCGAGGCCAATGGCGGCACGCTCTTCCTGGACGAGATCGGCGAATTGCCGCTCGAGACGCAGGTGAAGCTGCTGCGCGCCTTGCAGGAGGGGGAGATCGACCCCGTCGGCGCCAAGCGCCCGGTGCGCGTCGACATTCGCCTCATTTCGGCGACGAATCAAAATCTGATCGAGCAGGTGAAGCGTGGCCAGTTCCGCGAGGATCTGTTCTACCGGCTCAATGTCTTCCCCATCACCATTCCGCCGCTGCGCGCGCGCCGCGACGATATCGGCGATCTGGCGCGCCGTTTCGCCATCCGCTTCGCTGCGGAGGAGAACAAGCGCCTGCGCGGCATATCGCATGAGGCGACGACGCTGCTGGCGAGCTATGATTGGCCGGGCAATGTCCGACAGCTCGAGAACGCGGTCTTCCGCGCCGTGGTGCTGGCCGATGGCGACGAGCTGACGGTCAATGAGTTCCCGCAGATCGCCGCCCATGTGGAGGGTTTCTCCGCCCGTGTGCCGCCGGTTCCGGCGCCGGCCGCGCCCGGAGCCGCGCCGGAGCGGGAGATCGTGCGCGTCGAGATTCGCGATCCCAATGTGATGGCGCTGCTCGGACCGCATGGCGACATGCGCCGTCTCGAGGAGCTCGAGGCCGAGGTCATCAAATTCGCCCTCGTCCATTATCGCGGCCAAATGTCCGAGATTGCGCGTCGTCTGGGCATAGGCCGCTCGACGCTCTACCGCAAAATGAAGGAGTACGGGCTCGGCGAGGAGATGGACGAGAATGTCGACGCCGCTTGATGAGGCGAAGGCGCCGCGAATTTAGGCGTTTGCCGGCTTGCCCAAAAAAGCGCGCGCGGCCATTCTGCGCGCCAGAACGCGCCGCGCGCTCTCGGGCGCCGCGCGAGGAACGGAGACCTTCTCAGTCATGTCCGAGCTCTATGATATCGAAGCGCGCACGATCGACGGCGAAACCGTCAAGATCGGCGACTACGCCGGCAAGGTGATCCTGATCGTCAATGTGGCGAGCAGATGCGGCTTCACGCTGCAATACAACGGCCTCGAGGCGATCTGGAACGAGAACCGCGACAAGGGTTTCGTCATTCTCGGCTTCCCCTGCAATCAGTTCAGCAATCAGGAGCCGGGAACGGACGAGGAGATCAAGACCTTCTGCTCCACCCGCTTCATCGTGACCTTCCCGCTGTTCAGCAAGATCGAGGTGAATGGCGACAATCAGCATCCGCTCTACAAGCTGCTGAAGGAGAAGGACCCGGGTCCGGCGGAAGACGTGAAGTGGAACTTCACCAAATTCCTCATCGACCGGAAGGGCAATGTGGTGAAGCGCTTCCAGGCGACCAACACGCCGCGCCAGATGGAGCCCGACATTCAGGCCCTGCTCGCCGAGGCGTGAGGAAAAAGCGTCCGTCCTAGCCCCCCGGTAGTGGGCAAAGCCGGCGGGCGCCGTGACGAAATCGCGACTCTGCGCCATATTGGTCGAGCAGCTCCGCCGATCCGCCGCCGAGGCGGCCGGATCGCAGAGAAGCTCGCGCGCCCCGATCGAGGCGACATCGTCGAGAGGTCGCCTCGACCATGAATCGCGTCTATGAATTCGAAGCGCGCCGCCTCGATGGCGAGAGCGTGAGCCTTTCCGATTGGGCGGGGAAGGTTCTGCTCATCGTCAATGTGGCCAGCAAATGCGGCTTCACCCCGCAATATGAGGGGCTCGAGGCGCTGTGGCGGGCCTATCGCGACCGCGGTTTCGCCGTGCTCGGCTTTCCCTGCGATCAATTCGGCCATCAGGAGCCCGGCGACGAAGCCGCCATCGGGGCCTTCTGCTCGACGCGCTATGACGTCACCTTTCCGCTCTTCGCCAAGATCGAGGTGAATGGCGGGAACGCCCATCCGCTCTATCGTTTTCTGAAATCGCAGGCGCCCGGCCTTTTGGGCACGCAGGCGATCAAATGGAATTTCACCAAATTTCTCGTCGATCGACAGGGCCGCGTCGAGAAGCGCTATGCGCCGACCGTCGAGCCGCAGGCGATCGCGGCGGATATAGAAAAACATCTTGCGGAGGCTCCGTGACAATCGCGATCGACATTGCGCGCCGCGACGGCGCGCCCAAATCCCTCTCCTTCGACGTCGTGCTGCGCGATGCGCGCAGCAAATCGCGCCATCGCGTGACCATGTCGCGCGAACTGGCCGAGCGCTTGGGCGGCGGCGTTTCCACCGCCGAGCAATGTCTCACCGCCGCCTTTCGCTTCCTGCTCGACCGCGAGCCGAAGGAGCAGATCCTCCCGCAATTCGACGTGAGCGTGATTTCGCTCTATTTTCCAGAATTCGAGCGTGAATTGCCGAAATATCTGGGGTGAGCGGGCTTGCGACTTTTTGTCTCGGGCGAGGCCGCGGGCTTTCCTCGCCGCGCCGCCGCACGGCCGAGCTAATGGTCTTTGCGCATGAGCGCCGCGCATGGCGCATGACTGCATTTAATTTGGCGACCGGCGGATGCTGGCGTAAGGTCATAAAAGCGACACGCGCCGTCGACGCGGGCAAGACGTCCCGCGGCGGCTGACGGTCCGTCGGAGGTCGTCGATGAAACTGAATTACAAGCCCTTCATGATATTCGCGATCGTCGCGCTGCTCGCCGTCGCCCTGGCCATGCTGTTCGATCAGCGCAACCAGCGCTCGGCCGGACGCGACATCAACTTCAGCGAATTGCTGGCGCAGATCGAGCTCGGCCGCGTACATGACGTGACCATCGCCGGCAATGAGATCAGTGGGCATTTCGCCGATAACCGCTCCTTCACCACCTATGCGCCCAATGATCCGACGCTGGTGCAGCGGCTGACCGCCAAAAATGTCGCCATCAGCGCGCGTCCCTCGAGCGAGGGCGGCGGCTGGTGGATGACGCTGTTCCTCAATGCGCTGCCGCTCATCGCCTTTCTCGGCGTGTGGATTTTTCTCGCCCGCCAGATGCAGGGCGGCGCCGGCGGTAGAGCGCTCGGCTTCGGCAAGTCCAAGGCCAAGCTGCTGACGGAAACGCAGGGCCGCGTGACCTTCGAGGATGTCGCCGGCGTCGACGAGGCCAAGGAAGACCTCCAGGAGATCGTCGAATTCCTGCGTGATCCGCAGAAATTCCAGCGTCTCGGCGGACGCATTCCGCGCGGCGTGCTGCTCGTCGGCCCGCCCGGCACCGGCAAGACGCTTCTCGCCCGCGCCATCGCCGGCGAAGCGAACGTCCCCTTCTTCACCATTTCGGGCTCGGACTTCGTCGAAATGTTCGTCGGCGTCGGCGCGAGCCGCGTGCGCGACATGTTCGAGCAGGCCAAGAAAAACGCGCCCTGCATCATCTTCGTCGACGAGATCGACGCTGTGGGTCGTCACCGCGGCGCCGGGCTCGGCGGCGGCAATGACGAGCGCGAGCAGACGCTGAACCAGCTGCTCGTCGAGATGGACGGCTTCGAGGCCAATGAGGGCATCATCCTCATCGCCGCCACCAACCGCCCCGACGTG
>NZ_WOVC01000102.1:0-1336 GCF_011378635.1 Methylosinus sp. RM1 | reverse complement strand
GCCCGCCGGGCTGCGGGACCGGGCGCTGATCGCTCTCATGGTCTATTCCTTCGCGCGCGTCGGCGCGGCGCTGGCCATGAAGGTTGAGGACGCCTACATGCAGAACCGCCGCCTGTGGGTGCGCCTGCATGAGAAGGGCGGCAAGCGCCATGAAATGCCATGCCACCACAATCTCGAAAGCTACCTCCACGCCTATCTCGACGGCTGCGGGCTTGCCGCCGAGCCGAAAGGGCACCTGTTCCGCACGATCGGGCGCGGCACCGGACAGCTCACCAAGACGCCCCTTCCCCAGGCCAACGCCTATGCGATGATCCGCCGCCGCGCGGCGGCCGCCGGAATCGCCACCAAGATCGGCAACCACAGTTTCCGCGCCACGGGGATCACCGCCTATCTCAAGAACGGCGGGACGCTCGAAAAAGCCGCTAGCATGGCGAACCATTCGAGCACCCGCACCACGCAGCTCTATGACCGCCGCCGCAGCGAAATGAGCCTCGACGAGATCGAGCGGGTGGTGATCTGAGATGAGCGCGATCGTCCTGCGCCGCATCGACGCCGAAAAGAACATAGCGCGGTATTACCGCATAGACATGCAGCCCAACCTGTTCGGCGGCTGGAGCTTCATCCGGGAATGGGGACGTATTGGACGATCCGAACAAGTGCGCCAACCCCCTACTCTTCCCCGGCCGAGGCGCTTGCCGCTTTGCAGTGCCAGCGGCGGGAGAAGGAACGGCGCGGGGGTGCCTTGAATTGAAGGAAAAAAGGGGCTCGCCAATGACGGCCCCTTCTCATGTTTCATCCGATGACACGAACGCCCGCCCTAACCGCACCAGCGTAGCCGCCGAGATCAACGGCCACATGCCAGTGGCCTGCGGATGGCACAGGAAGACGAAAGGGCGAGCGGGTGGCGTGGCCGCCGAAATACCGGTGGTCGCTACCGCTACGATAGCGCTGGAAATTGCTGCTATCCATCAGCCGGACATTCGCGGCATTCGAGAGCGTGACCTCGACCACTTCATCGCCGTCGAGAATGCCCAGATCAGTGTGCAGGAACTGCATGTTTTTCTCCTGTTCAGATGGTCAGGAATTCTTGACCGTGGTGTTCGGGCTCGCCTTTCCGTGCTTGGTCGTCACGTAGCGGCCGGAGATCGCGCTGCGGTAATGGTCGCCGCTTGATCCGTGCGGGCCGCCCGCTTCCTTCACGGTCGTGTTGGGACTTGCCTTCCCAGGTCGTGCCCCCACCGGTGGTGTAGCAGTTCGGGAGCAAGCCGCTTGCGACGCGCGCTTTTCATAGCGCCGTAGCGAGCGAGCGGCTTGCGGCGGCCACCGGCGATTCTCC